>JBDNHS010000146.1:0-5076 GCA_041688685.1 Kapaibacterium sp. (SeqCode) | reverse complement strand
TGTTTTGAAGCAAATTTGTGTAAATTTGATAAACCAACTTAGTTGTATCAAGATTTTTGGGAGTATAGGTATATTCAATATTAAAAGAATCATTTGGTTTAATTATCATATTATTCAATATGAAATTATCTTTTAAAATGATTTCTGAGAAATTATCGCCTAATAGATTAACTTCTTTAATAATTAGATTTCCGTTTCCAAAATTTTTAATCGTGAAAAATGTATCTATTTTAACTCTATCACAATTTTTATTTACAAACAACTCATCATTTTTAAGATTTAGAACAGGGGAGACGCCTTTACCTTTTAACACTATCTCTATTGGAGAACAATCATCATTTATATTTAATTTTAGTACACCACCATATAAGTTGTTATTTTTAGGATTAAATAATACTTCAATTATAATCGAATCTTGTGGTTTAACAATTGAATTAGGAATAAATTTAATTATAGAAAATACATTATCACTATTCAAAAAATTTATATTATTTATTATTTCTGGTAAATTACCTTTGTTTTTAACTATTAATTTTTGAATATTATTCTCATTTAGTGGAGTATCTTCAAATATTATATTATTATTTAAACTAAGTAGTGTATTTTTACAAAAACCGCTAACATTAATAGTATAAATATTATTCAAAATATGGATGTTTAAAATTGCAGCTTTTTGTCCAATAAAAATTGGAATAAAATCAATCAATAGATTTGTAGATTCATTTTGATTTAATATATATATTGATAATGTGATATTGCTAAATTCATTAGAATTTACACCAGAAATTGAAATAGAATCTATTGTTATTGGAACATTCGAGTTGTTTTTGATAATGTTATTGAATTGTGACTTAAGAATCTGGTCAATACAATAAGTTCCTAAATCAATTTGATTTTGATAATTTAATTTTATATTGCTAATTGAAAATGTTAAATCAGAACTATCACTTTGTAATATTTTTCTTTTATGTGGAATATTATTTAAATTCCAATTATGAACAATATTCAAACTACCAGAAGATGCAATACTATTTTGAGCATTGATTTTAGCGTCATTAACAAATGAGTTATGACCGAGATATGTATATATCAATTCTCCATTTAGTGAATTCCAGACTTGTACATATTTATCTGCAAAAGTAACTAATAAAGTACCATCTTTAGACCAATCAACTCCATTAATGTTGTGATTATATATTGGAGAATTTTGTCTATTAATACTATATTTCTTTTCAAAACTAAACTTATTATCACGTACAATAACATTATAACAACTAATATTAGGGCTATTATCAGATAATATTATACTGTTTCCATCCGGCGACCAAGAAAAGTCTTTAAGTGGAGTAGTAAGATTTACGATTAAATTTTGCACTTTATTATCTAAATCAAAAATGAATAAATTACCGATATTATCCGCCACAACTATCCAATTATTTACAGGATTATAGGACATATTTACTAATCTGCCATTTGTAAAATTTAAAGTATTAATTGGAATAGAATTATTTACTACATTCCATAATTGTATTTTATTATCTTGAGTCATTCCAGCAATTATATTACCTTCTTTATTCCAACTTAATTTAGTAACTTTTGTTTCACTTCCAGTTAATTTTATTACTTCTAAATTATTATCATAATCGAAAATCACAATGTCATTTCCAGAAATATTGCTTTGAAAAGTAGTAGCAAGGTAATTTCTAACAGAACTCCATTTTATGTCGTAAATATCAGTAAAACTACCTTGATAAACTAATTGCAACCTTTTTTCTATATAAGGGTTCCATAAAATTATACTCTCATCTTTATTTGCAGTGGCTAAAAGTGAACCATCGTAATTCCATTCCAAAATAGAATTTATTCTATTTGGATTAGTTTGAAATAGATAATTAACCCCGATTAAACGCTGAACTTTATTAATTTGTTCAATTTTTATTTTATTTAAATTTCCTTCAACATTGGGTATTAACCAATTATATGACAAATTATTTCCATTTTCAATTATCAAATCCCATTTCTTACCATTATCTATAGAATGGTAAATATTAATTGAATCTTCTTTATTAATTCCTTTCCAATCTATTTTGAAGTTTGTTTCAGATAATAAATTTTCTGAACCATTTGGGGAAATTAATTCTAAAGTATTTTGATTTAGATTTTCAATTTTACCAGCAAAAATAATAATTTTTGTACTCTGACAATTATCAAATATTATATCAACTTCTCCATAAAAATAATTTGTATCAATTGCTTTGTATTCAATAAAAAAATTATTGTCTTTGGTTTTATCCAAAATATCATTTATTTTTATTCCAGATATATTAATTCTCGTATTACTAAATATTATATCTTTGATTTTATAATTTTCATTTGTTCTAATACTTACATTTTGCCTATACGTTGTGGATATAAGAATATCATTATATTTAAGTATAGATGGGATTGAGGAAATTGAAGCAGTTTCGTATCTAATATTTAGATTTACATTTTTTTGTAATTGTACATTATTTGTATTTATTAATTCTATCAATAAATCTTTTTTTGAAATACAAATATCAGAGTCCCAAGTAATTAAATAAGGCGAATAACCTAATAAATTAAAATATTCTATAAGTAAATTATCGTTTATTGATACAGAGTCCAGATTCTTTTCAATAAGATTTATATTAGAATTTGAAGTTAAATCTTTAATAATTTTATTTGAAACATTATCGAGGTCAAAGAAATTAATTTTTATTGAATTATTGTTTACTATATTTAATATTTCATTTGAAGATATTTCTGAGTTTCCATAAATAAAGTCAAAAACAAATTTATTAGAATTATTATTTGTAAATAAGTTTTTTAAATTAAAAGATACCGAATTAATTATTGCATCAAAACTATTACCACCAGATTGTTCTAATATATTTATAGATTTTTTAAGTTTGGTTTTATCATTTGTAAAATCCGTTAACAAATAACTATTAGTATTATAAGCAATCAAAGCTAATTTTACAGTGGAGGTATCTATATTATCTATAAAATTAATCAATATAGATTTAAATTTTTCAAATTTGTCAAAATCATAACTTTTTGTTATGGGAATTGCAATTAAAATTTCATTATTTATCTTTGGTTCATATTTATAATTTGTAATTGATTCTATATTTTTTTCAGTTCCATTGACAATAAATTTTAAATTGTTATCTTTAATTATTATTGGATTATTAGAATTAGTTTCCCAAAGATATAATTTTGAATTAATTTTACTATTATTTTGAATTATCTCAGTTTTAGAAATAATTAAGTCATTTGCAAAAATTAATTTATTTGCAAATAAAAGAAAAATAATTATTAAAAAATAATTAAACTTTAAGCAATATTTTTTATGAATATAAGACAATACTGTTAACCAATTTAATGAATTACAAAATATTAAAACGAGGGTTTTGTTAAATCATTTTAAATTTTGTTTTATTATATTGAAAATAATGAAAGTTATAACTTATTTAGCATTATTATTAAAAAATATGACAATATTTTGTATAAAATCAAGTATATTAATCATAATATTGATATTTAATTCAAGCAATTTATTTGCCCAAATAGAAAATTCAAATACAAAAGTTTTATTAGATTCTTCCACTACGAATTTGTCGAATAATTCTAATTCTATAATTACTACTAATTCAGATAACACTACAATAAGTACTAATAATATAAAAAAAATATTATTAGTAGGCGGTACAATTAGCACCTTTGCAGTAACTCAAATTTATCAATATAAAGATTATTGGAGCGATAGAAATCAATTTACAATTATGGATTGGGAAACTGAGTATAATGATGCTCTAATGTCAGATAAGTTTGGGCATTTTTATTTTACTTATGGATTGAGTAAGGTTTATTCACACGGACTTGAATGGTCAGGGTATAATAAAAAAGAAAGTATATTATATGGCTCAATATTAGCATTTTCGTATCAATTATATGTAGAAATACAAGACGGATTTTCTAAAGGTCAACCATATTTAGGATTTAGCAGGGGCGATATTGTAGCAAATTTATTTGGTGCAATATACCCAAATATACAGCTAAACAATGAAATATTAGAAAATATAAATTTTAAAATTAATTTCAAAAAATCAGATAATTATGATAGATTAAGATATACTAATATAATTAACGATTATGAAAGTACTTATCATTGGGTCAGTTTTGATATTTACAATTTACTTGATGAAAACTCAAAAAAATATTGGACACCTTATTTTAATTTAGCTTTTGGACATTCTGTAAAAAATATTAACAGGTATGGAAGTGGAAATCATGAACTTTATATTTCTTTAGATTTTAATTTTAACCCATTGAAAGAATTAATTGGTTTAGATAGCCATCTAATTAATTCAATATTTGAATTCATTAATTTATATAAATTGCCATCACCAACTATAAAAGTTCACCCGGAAGTTGTTTGGGTAGGGTTTAGAATCTAATTACCAAATTTATTTTCTCTTTACCTTTAATCAAAAAATGACCAAAATACGCTCAGTCTTAAATTTCTTCCAAAATTAGGATAAAGTGGTATTTGGTAAAAACCTACGTCTAATAGGTTTTGGAAAGTTAATTTTACAGTTGCATTTCCTAATTTAGCATTTACAAAAATATCTAAACCATTGTTAGTAAGACCTTCTTGAAAATTATTTTCCATAATATTTTTAATTAGTGGATTAAACCCAAATCCAGTCTTTGAAGTAAATATCCTTAAATCTAATCCAATTTTTAATACACTTGATAATATTCTTTTTGTATAATATGGAGATATCTTGAACCATAAAAGAGGTAATTCATTATATTTAGTTTTGTTTAATTCATAATTAAAATTTGTTGTTAATAGTAAATCTAAAGTATCATTTTCAAAAAATAAATCTTTACCGAAATTATATTTAATATCAATAAATCCACCAATTATATTTTGATTTATGTATCTTGATAAAAAGAAAACTTCATTAGAATTAATATCAAATATAGGTCTATTGTTAATTATTCTGTTAAATATATTTATTTTCAAATATTCACTATGATTTTTAT
>JBDNHS010000145.1:0-8941 GCA_041688685.1 Kapaibacterium sp. (SeqCode) | reverse complement strand
TAAAAATATTTTTTTTCTAATTTAACAAAATAGTATTCTAAAATATGAAACAAGTATTCGATAAAATTTCAAACTCAAAGTTAACACAAATAAATTTAATTTTAATTTTACTCATTATTTATTCAAATATAAATTTAATTTCAAATGAATATAATATAAAACTAAAATCGTATAAAGATTCAGTTGAAATTGGTGATAAAGTTATCTTAGATGTAATTGCAAAATTGCCAAAATTATCTAAAAATTTTGTGATTTCGTCTGAAGACACAACTGATAAATATAGTATAATCAAATCGTTAAAATTAGATACTATATTTGAAAAGAACTCTAAACTATTGAAAGGAAGAGTAGAGTTTTATAATTATAATTTAGCAGATATAATTATTCAGCCATTAAAAATCAAGTATGATGTTAATGATTCAATTAATTTATATTTAACTTCAAATTCTATTAAAATCATCAATAAACTTCAGAATGCAGATACTTCAAAAGCATTCAAAGACATCAAACCTGTTATTGATGTTGATTTTGATTACAGTGAATATATTTTATATTTTTTTATAGTAATATTTATTTTGTTAATTTTATATCTTATTTACAAATACATAAATAACAAAAAACCAAAAGAAAGTATAACTGAAAATGTAACACCTCAAATACCTGCTCATATTTTAGCTTTAGAATCTCTCAAAGCCTTAGAAAATGAACAATTATGGCAAAGAGGTAATTCAAAAGCATATTACACCAAACTTTCTGAAATTTTAAAGGTTTATATTGAGAATTATTTTAGAATTGACTGTTTGGAACTAACAACAAATGAACTATTAAGTAAACTGAATTTTACAAATATTAATAAAGATGTGATAATTAAATTACAGAATATATTAATTACGTCTGATATGGTAAAATTTGCTAAATACGAAGCAAGTAGTAATGAAAACATAAATGTAATGAAAAGTGCATTTGAGTTTGTTGAATTAACTTCTAATGTTAATAATAATAATAATAATAATAGTTCTAATAGTAATATTAAGAATAATATTGGTTTAGATGATAATAGTAATCAAAAAAATGATTAATTCTACATAAATAAATTAACAAATAAATAATAGAATTAGTTTCAACTTGATTTAATTTGATTTTTAAAAGAATAACTTAAAGGATAGATTTTGGATTTTTTAAATTTAGATATAATTGACAAAATTCTAATAAATGATATAAAATTTTTGAACCCAGAAGCATTTTATTTGATTTCATTGAATTTATTATATATAATTTATTATATATTTTCAAATTTAAAACATTTTCCAAGCTTAAATATATCAAATAGTTTGCCTTCTAAATTAATAAACAATTTCAATATTAATTTAAATTTAAGAGTAAAATTAAGACATATTCTATTTTTAATAAATAATATTGCTTTATTACTTTTTATAATGGCATTAGCAAGACCACAATCAAGTTCATCAAGAAAAGAAGTAACCTCAGACGGTATAGATATTATTTTAGCTCTCGATATTTCTACATCTATGTTGGCTGAAGATTTGAAACCTAATAGAATAGAAGCTGCTAAAAAAAATGCTATTGAATTTATTGATAATAGAGAATCAGATAGGATTGGTTTGGTAGTTTTTGCTGGGGAAAGTTATACAAGTTGTCCAATAACCTCTGACCACACAGTTCTAAAGAATTTAATTACAAATCTAAAAAGTGGAGTAATAACAGACGGTACTGCGATCGGTTTGGGATTATCTACTGCTATTTCTCGATTAAAAGATAGTAAAGCCAAAAGTAAAGTAATAGTTTTGCTCACAGATGGCTCTAATAATTCTGGAAATATAGCTCCAGAAACTGCCTCAGAGATTGCACAGGTTTATAATATTAAAGTTTATACTATTGGCATTGGTACAAAAGGTAAAGCACCTTATCCGATGCAAACTCCTTATGGCAAACAATATGTAATGGTAGATGTTGATATTGATGAAAGTTTACTCAAAACTTTGGCAGAAAACACAAATGGCTTATATTTTAGAGCCACCTCAACAAAAGCACTTAAATCAATTTACGAAAAGATAGATAAATTAGAAAAAAGTAAAATTGAACAATTTTATTACTCCAAAAAAAGTGAAGAGTTTCATATATTTTTATTTTTGGGTATACTCTTATTTATCACCGAATTTATATTAAAATTCACTTATTTTAGAGTATTGCAATAATAAAAATATTAAAAATAAAAAGAGGTTAATAGTTTTTTTACTATTAACCTCTTTAAAATTTAATAACACATTGCGGGCAGAACCGCAAAAAAGAATTTTACTACTTTCCTATGTGAGCTTATCTTATAAAATAAAACAAATTCAACTGCCCGCTGTGTTATTATGGAGGAGGAATCAGAATATTTTTTGAATACAAGTCACAAATTTCAAAGTACAAAAACTTCTATAAACCACAATATTTGTCTTATAGTTTAATAAATTTACCAATGTAAACTTGATTGTTTAAATTGATTTTTAAATAATAGACACCATTTATTAAATTATTTACTTCTATATAGTTAGATAAATTATTGGAATTAATGTCTAAATCCAACATTATATTTCCATTTAAATTTATTATTTCTAACTTAAATTCTTCATTAGCAACATTAGTTTTAGAAGATACTAAAATTTCATCATATATTTGTTTAATATTAATTACATCATTTATTGGGTTTGGATAAATGTTAATTAGATTATTATTTATAAAAATTTGTTGGTCATCAACACTTAAATATAAATCCCCTTTATTAACTTCAATATGCCAAACTGCGTCTTGTTCGTATTTCAAATATTTATCTGCCAATTGACCTGTAATAATATTTGCTTTAGAATCTACGCTTAACTTGTATTCTTTATTTTTTTCTGATTTCCAAAGAACTAATTTTAAATCTTCATTATTTTGAGCACCATCATTGTCAAAACCAAATTCGCCTGATGCACCCCATAAAGTAATGAAAGCCTTACTGTTTTCTACAATACCAGAACCGATAATTAAACCTTGGTTTGTATAAACTGCTACTTCGTCACTATTTTCAAAATCTTTAGAAGTAATTATCCAAACTGCCGAATTTTTTGTAGTTCTGAAATTATTTTTGAAATGAACTGTTTTTTTAGAGTTCAATATTTCATTTGGAAAGTCTAAATTATTTATAGTTGAGAAATTACTTATTGGCGTATTTACCCCAGTAGTAGTAGGTGTTGGGTATCTAAAACTCAAGTTAGAATTAACAGCAATTCTATATCCCTCACCAGGTTTCATAGTTACAATATCATTTATACCTAACGAAGGATAATAAACTTGACCAGCAGGATTTTTAACTAATATTATTCTAGTATTAATCGAAGTATATACTGTTGCTATATTTTGATTGACTTGTGGCAAATATGACATAAAATACCATCTACCAGTATTAAATACAAAGTCATAAAAGTTCAATTGTGCATCACTACCAATTATAGACAAATTGATTGGATTTGAAGTATATATTATATAAGCACTTTTAGCTTCTAAATTTACTAAATCGTTTATATTTTGACTCGGATAATACAATTTACCACCATCATCTTTTATTCTAAATGAAGTATCTTGAATAGCACTTGTAATATTTTTCCAATCAGTATTTGCTGGAATTAAATTTGAAGACATTAATGTCCATTGATTAGCAGCTAATGGAATTGTTAATGTTTTACTTGATATCAAGCTACTCACTTGACTTATAGCATCATTATTATATATTCCTGTACCAGAAGAATAAGTAGCCCCTACTAAGAATTCTTTGCCTTCTTTAGCATCCCATATTTTAATTACATAGCTTTCCCCACCCAAAAATCCATCTTTTAGTGGTGTTATCGTATTATCTCCCCAAATTGTTAAAGCTTTGCTACTTGTATTACTTTTCCAAATAATATATCCAGCACATACATCAACATTATTTCTTTTATAAAATACCCCAATTGCATCATTGGTATCAACTTTTCTTACACCAACTGTAACGTTTGCACTTACAGGAATAATTAAAGTAGAATTAGCACCAGTATAAGAAATAAAATCCCAATTAGATGGAGTGTTAAATCCGACACCTTTAATTGTAAAATTATTATCAGAGATGTCAAACAAATCTTCATTTTGGCTATCTGTAATTTTGATTCTATATTCAGTAGATGGAATTGTTGGTAAAGTCCAATTAAATTGTTTTAATTTTGGGTCTAAATTATTAGCAATACTCATCCAGCCAGTATTTTTATTACCGTTTGAAGAATAATAAATATTTATGCTGGCAACATTTGCACTCGTCCATCTAATTACTTGACTTGAACTTATTTGGTAAATTTCGCCACCATTCGGTGATTTTACGACTACACCGTTCCCTTTGATAACAAACAACTTACTCAAATCACTTATTGTCGAATCTTCAATACTAGTAATTCTTATTCTTGCTGAATTCGAAGCAATTTCAGGTAAAACTAAGTTTAATTGTCCAAGAGAAGCTGAATAGAATGATTCCAATACTATACTGTTTTGACCATTATCAGTTAATAATTCAATTTTAATATTATCAATATTATTACTATTCCATGAAATTTGTAAACTATCTCCAATTAATACTTCTTCGCCACCAATTGGATTTGTAATAACCAAACCAGTTATTGTAAAAGGTACAATTGTTGTATCCGCAAAAGCAGTATTTTGTGGGTCAAATATTCTAATTTTTGCACTTGTCGAAGGTGTATTTGGAATTGTCCAAGTATAAAAACCTGTACCTGAAGGGTAATTTTTGACAACATCTACCCAATTATTTACACCTGTCGAATATTGAATATTTACAGAACCAACTTTATGGCTTTCCCATTTAATTTGTTGATTAGAACCTACCATCCATTTTTCGTTAGTGCTTTTTGGAGTTGTTAAAGCCAGACCAATAATTTCAAAAGAATTATCTGTAATATCCTCAATATCTGGTTTTTGTGAATCTCTAATTTTTATAAGTGCTCGTGAAGTTGGGATATTTGGTAAAATCCAATTATAAGAATTTGGGCTTACATTCAAATTATTTACAATAGGATTCCAAGTAATACCATTGTCTCGAGAAATCATTAAATCAATTCTATTTGCATTTGGAGCTGACCAACGTATTTGTCTTGTAGTATTTGTATATAATTGTTCTTTACCATTGGGAGTTAGTATATCTACTCTTTGTGTTGTAATATTAAATACAGAATTACTTACATCAAAAACATTATTTCTTTCTGAATCGGTTATTCGAATTAAAGAAGTACCATTTGGAATATTAGGTATATTCCATTCATATTTCACTATTGTAGCATCAAGATTGGTAACAATATTATTCCAATTTAGACCAGAGTTAGTTGAAAATTGGATATTTACTTTATTTACAAAACTACTATTCCATTCAATATTTTTTTTACGTCCTACTTGATAAAATTCACCACCATTTGGTTTTGTAACAGTGATGCTTGGAACAACAATATTGACTATAACTGAATCACTAAATATTGGATTTGTAATTGTTGATATTTTTAATTTTACATTTTGATTTGGCTGAGATGGAACATTCCAATTTATTTGATTAAGTAATGGATTAATATTATTTGCAATCGTAACCCAATTTACTCCATTATCTGTAGTAAATTCTAATTTCAAATTTCCCGTTGATTTTGCGTCAAAATTTATTGGAAGAATACTACTTGCAAAGATTGAAGAATTATTATTAGGTGATAATAATTTTAATTTGATGATTTTAAATGGATTATTGATTGTATCGTAAAATATTTTATTTCCATCTAAATTGTATATTCTCATTAATACACTATTACTTGGATTATCTGGAATAGTCCAATCAAAAAAGTTATTTGTTGACAAATAATCAGTAACTATTGGTAACCAATTTGTTCCATTATTTATAGAATATTCAATATTAACAAAATTAATATCTACTTTGCTCCATAATATTCTTTGAATAGTCCCAACAGCAAAGGTTTCGTTACCAACAGGATAATTTAATATTACTGGTATCGCCCTAATTGTAAAATATTCAGAATTTTCGCTCATTACAGTTGGATAATCAGCATTAACAATTCTTATTTTAGCATTTGAGATATTACTATTATTAAAAATATAATCAAAATTTGAAGTTGGAGATACTAAATTCTTAGCTAAAGTATCATAACTAACACCATTATTAAAAGACAATAAAATATGTACTTTTGGTGAATTAATTGCAGACCAACTTATTCTGTAATTACCAATAGCATCTATTGTATCGAAGTTTTTGGGACTATTTAAAATTAATTCTGGAGCTTGAAATTTAAATTTGTTATCTGAAATATCAAATTTAGTTGGTAATCCTACTTCTGAAATTCTTATTAATCCATCTACTGTAGTTGGTAAATTAGGTACTAACCAAGAATAACTTTTAGTGGTAGCGTTTGTTGATGTTACAATTGTTGACCAAATTGTACCATTATTAGTAGAATATTCTAAAAATACATTGCTTATATTTTGAGATTCCCAACTAATATTATAATTTTGGTTTGTAAGAATAGTTTCACCACCATTTGGTGCCAAAAGACTTAAAGTTTTATTATCTATAGTAATAATGCCTTTTGCAGTATCGATAATATTTATACTATTTGCATCATAAGCTCTCAATCTTCCATTTATCGTATAAACATTTGGAATTACCCAATTGTATTTGAAATTTAATGCATTTACAACTCCAATAGTAGTCCAATTTGCACCACCATTTGTTGAGTATTGAAGTACTAAATTTTCTACGTTAAAACTTTCCCACTTGATTTCATAAGTATCACCTACTTTGAGACTAATACTATTATTTGGATTAAGTAATAATAAAGATTTGGGGAATTGTTGACCACCATTAGTTGTTTTTAACGACTTACCGCCATCTCCTAAAATATATCCCGTATTTAAACTTGAAAAATATATAAATCTATGATTGCTAATTATACTATTTTGGAATGTCCAATTCACTCCTGTATTTGTACTTACGTATAATGCACCGGAGTTACCTGCAACATATATCTTGTTTTTATCCAAACTAAAATTGATAGAATTTAAAGAATCAGTTGTAAGTCTTTGGTCGTTTACCCAATTATTACCACCATTAGTAGTTCTTAAAACTCTTCCGTCGGAAATACATAGCACTCCTAAAGTATCATCAAAGAAATCAAATCCAGTTATATTATGAGTGAATCCTGTGTTAATATTAGACCAATTAATACCACCATCAATAGTTTTAATTAATGTACCATTGCTTCCAACAGCAAAACCTAAATTACTATTAACAAATTTAATGGCTTTTAAATCATTTGCTGTTGGTGAAAGATTATTGGCTGACCAAGTGTTCCCAGAATTAGTTGTAAATCTTAATTCACCACCATTAGCAACATAAAATCCTTTGAAATCATCTAAAAAATACAATGAATTAATTGTATTTGAAATTCTACTTGTTTGACTAATCCAATTATTTCCGTTATTGGTAGTTCTAAATATATTTCCGTTATTGCCAGCTACTAATCCTGTATTATCAGAAGTAAAAAATGTAGAGTTTAGTCTATTTGAAGTTGGAGAGCTTGTAGGCGTCCAACTTTCACCAGCATTTGTGGTACGAATTACTACTCCATTATTACCTACTGCATAAGCTATTTCATTTGACCCTCTTATGTGAGCAGAAATGATATTATTGTTAGTGCCGGTATTTTTTTCAGTCCATTGAGAAAATGTAAGATTATAATTAAATATAAATAATATATTTACAAATAAAAATAAAATGTATTTATCTTTTAAATTGGAGCGAATTTGTTTTACATTCAAAAAATCCAAAATTGAACTTTTATTCTTCATTATACTTGAATATTCTTTATTCAATATTCTAGTGCTGTTAATAATTTTATACATAACTTACCTTAAATTTTTATTATTTTCTATTTTATTAATACTTTACAGTATTTATTATATCTTCAATTTGATTATCATTTAAATAAAAAATTAAAAATATACCTTGTAATTATCGTAATTTTTTACATAATCTTTAACTTTTTGAGTTTATGATTAAATTTTATTTTTGCTTTATGTATGATTATCAAAATCAATTAATACTATTTTTTATTCTTAATATTTTTGATAGATTCACAATTTGCTAATTTTGTTAATTTTGATTTTGGGAATTTTTCTTTAAATTGATTAAATGCTAATTCTGATAAATCATTTCTGTTTGTTGCACAATATATATGTCCAATTCTAATATATGACTTTTGAAGCACAGCTTCAGGTATTTTTCTATTGCGGATTAATTTAGAAAGGATTTTTTCTGCTTCATCAAATTCCATCTTTGAAATTAAACATTCACTTTTATAAAATAATGCTTCAAAATATAATGTGTCATTTGGATTTAGTGTACTAACAAAAAAATCAAATTTATTACAAGCTTTTTCAATGAAATTTATATCAAATTCCAAAACTGCTTTTTCAAATTCTGGGGTGAAATCAAATTCATCAACATTATCAAATAATATGTTAGATTTTACAGGTTCATTTATTATAACGTTTGTATCTAATCCATTGTTATTATTTGAGTTATTATTTGAGTTGTCATCATTTATATAATTATTATTTTTATCGTAATTATCTGCTTTTGAATTTTCAAAATCAAAAATTCCTTTAGTTTCATCACTCAACAAATCACTTTTATTTTTATTTTTATCGTCGAAAGTTGATTTTGTTTTATTATCTTTTACTAAATCACCTTCTTTTTTAGATAAATTGGTTCTAACTGGACTACAAGCATATAGTCCAAAAATTAAAACCAAAAAGAAAAGATTTAAAGTATAATTAATTTTGTTATACTTAATTCTATTATTTG
>JBDNHS010000144.1:0-2528 GCA_041688685.1 Kapaibacterium sp. (SeqCode) | reverse complement strand
TTTCGCACCCAATGAAATGATTGTTGTTTCAGGCAATGAAGTAAAAGTAGTTGATGCAAGAGGTGGAGTATATATCCAAAAAAGCCCCAATGAATTTCAATTTATCAAAAATGTATCAGTTTTATTAGATACACTTCAAACAGGTCTTAACAATGATATTAGAAATCCTTTGGTGATTGGATTAGAGACCGTAGAACACAAAAGAGATGATTCGCTTGCAATTACTTATATGTTGGGATTTGACGATGTATTAAAAACTACAAAAATCCTAAAAAGATTTTCTATAAATATGCGAGAATATCCAGAGAATGTTTACGCTTCTATCAAACCAATATTTGGTAAATTATCTGGAAGTAAATACTTAATGTATTCAACTCTGAATATTGCAAATCCAAAATCAACTTCGCAAAATCCAATAGTTGCACCTTTTATGAGAGGAATTACTCAGTTTGATTCTGAGAATTCACTTTTGGCTTATCCCTTAGCAGATGTTCCAGATTCTTTTGATAATAGAATAACATTAGGTCCAGAGGTCAACTTAAGCCAACCATCAATCAGTAATATGATTAATAATAGTTTAGGAGTATTGCTTCTAAGTTACCCAACAACGAGCCTAAGTAATGTTACAATTCCAAATCCAAAGGTATTTTCTACAATTACATCAAAACCTTATATGTTTGGATTTAATATTAATGGCAATATTATTGATGAGCAGTTAAGTCCAAGGGATATGACAGATTTCGTAAATGGAACAAGACCTCAGATAAGATCATATTATATTGATTTACAAAATTCGGATTTACCGGTCGAGCCATATATTTTAGTTGCAGAAGAATACAAAGGAATAGAGGGTTCTGTAGGTAGGTCAAGATTACATTTATTTGATAAAGATGGTATACCACTTACTTTCCCAAATGATATTTTGAATTCGCCAATTATTGGTTCTCAAAATCACTTCTGGAGTGTAGCCGTTGGTAATGTTGATGGAAATGTAAGTAATGAATTATTGCCTTTTTATCCGAATAATAGAGGTAAAGAAATAATAGTAACACAGACTTCAAAAGACTTCGTTTTCCCTTCTTCAAAAATAATGGTATTGAGATATAATTCAGACGATGTTCCAAAACCACCTCCATTTGATAATTTATATGCCTTTGATACATTGGTAACCCAAAGAATAAACGGCTGGGTAGCTGCTGTCAATGATTTGGACGGAGCTCCGGATAACAAAGATGAAATCATATTAGTTGATGGAAGTAAATTAATGATAATTAGAATGAGAGATTATCAAAATGTAGAATTTAGATTAGGTAGAAGATTTGATACAGTTTATGTAAAAGACTTCGGAACAGAGACTATAACATCTGTTTCGGTAGCAGACATCGAAGGTGATAGCAAAAATGATATAATTGTTACTACTTTTAGCTCAACTTATATTATTGGAATACCATTAGATAATTTAATTCAAATTCAATCTCCTGTTGCCGCCGAATCGCCTGATAATTATTGTATAGGTGATACTTTAAAAGTAAATTGGAATAATTTACTATTAGCAATTGGTGATGTAAATGTAAAATTCCAAACACTTCGAGATAGTTCTTATCTTGATGTTAATAGTGTAAAAATTGACACACTCCTTATAGATTCGCTTTATACGATAGAAAATAATGTAGCTAATGACAAAGATAATGTAACTTATAATTTATTTGTTGATACATTATTGATGGGCAAAAAAGGTTATATTATTATAGAAAGCAAAAATTCCTCACAAACTATTTTTGATACTACTAAGGTAATTAAGTTCAATGATTTAGCAGTTCAAAAAACATCATTTACAAATATTGCTTATAAAGTTGGCGAAGAAATAACTTTTGCGGGTTATTTAGAGTGTGCTGATTCTATTAGAATAGAATATATGAACGAAGGGAAAATGTGGGACAGTCTAATCACAGAAAATATAAGACCTTCATTGCCTAATTATTCAATCACAACTCAGCTACCTTGCTTGAAGATTTTTAGTTGTAGTAGTAAAGATATAGATAGTGTTATTTTAGTTAGATTAATCTCGAAAGTTGGCGGCATAGAATATGTAAATTCTATTGATACACTTAGATTATTGCCGTCTGATTTTCCAATAGTTTTGGATACTAATACAACAGCAGACCCATCGGTGAAAATATCTTGGGATATTAATAAAATAGAATATTTATGTGACACAATTACTATTTCATATTCTATTGATATGGGTCAAACGTTTAACTTTATTGATGAAGTTGAGTCCAAATTAGAAATTTATAAATGGAATGTTCCTATTTCGATTCAAGATTCTATCATTATTAGATTATGTTGTAACAATTCATGTGTAAGGACAGATACTTTAATTGCTGGACTAAAAGTAAACTATTTGGATATAGTTGCACCAAATCCATTTAATCCATATATCTCTGAATTAGAAATAGTTTACAAAGTACCTAAAGACGATTTGGTTACTATCAAAATATATGACAGTAATAATAGATTGGTCAAAC
>JBDNHS010000143.1:0-13369 GCA_041688685.1 Kapaibacterium sp. (SeqCode) | reverse complement strand
TAAATTTAAAATTACAATTTTCCCTTCAAATAAATAGACACGGAGTTATAATTTTTGTTTCACTTAACACAAAACATTTATTATTTTTCATATCTACTATTTAATTTTTACGCAATTTTTACTTAATTTTTTGCTTATTTTTTTTATTCATTAATTATAAACTAAAAATAAATATTGAATTAGCAACCTAATTTAACTTTTTAATAATTCTATATGTTGTAGACAATATTAAAGTTTAAAAAGTTACAATTTTTACGAAATAAATTTTTAATTATTTTATTTTTTTTCTTATTTCCATCAATTAATAATTTTAAGAATTTAAGAAACCACTCCCGACAGAAAACGTCTGCTAACATTTCAAGTCATTTACAAATAAAGGGAAATTTAAAAAAAAAAGCGAAAAAGAGTACAATTTTAAGGAAAACTAAATTCACACTTCGAGTGTCTCAGGGAATGAGTAAATGAATATATACCATAATATTGTCATAAAATCTTCTCTCATTTAACAATATAAATAGAAAAATAAATTAGAAATTAATTAGTTTCGTTCTAATGATTTAAATTAGATCATTCAAATAAATACAATTTAAAAATATGCAATTCATTGACTTAAAAGCACAATACAGTAAACTAAAAGAAGATATTGATAAAAGAGTAATTAATGTTCTTAACCACGGGGGGTATGTATTTGGACCTGAAATTGCTGAAATGGAAGCGAAATTAGCTGAGTTTGCAGGAACCAAATATTGTCTAAGCTGTGCATCTGGGACGGACGCTTTACTTATACCACTTATGGCTTATGGTGTAACCAAAGGTGACGCAGTATTTTTGCCGTCTTTTACTTTTATCTCAACTGCAGAGGTCGTGAGTTTATTGGGGGCTTCTCCAATATTTATCGAAGTCGAAGAAAATTCATTTAATATAGACACAAAACACTTAGAAGTAATGATAGACCAGGTTTTGGCACGTGGAAAATTAACACCAAAAGTGGTAATTCCGGTTGATTTATTTGGACTTACAGCAAATTACGAAGAGATTCAAAAAATTGCAGATAAATATGATCTTATAGTATTGGAAGATGCCGCACAGGGATTTGGTGGCAAAATCAACGGGAAAGTTGCTGGGTCATTTGGTAATGTTGCTGCAACGTCTTTTTATCCAGCGAAGCCACTTGGCTGTTATGGTGATGGTGGTGCAATATTTACCGATAATGATGAGTTGGCTGAGATAATGAAGTCAATCAGAGTGCACGGTATGAGCAATGATAGATATAACAACGTTAGAGTTGGTATTAATGGCAGAATGGATACAATTCAGGCAGCAGTAATTTTGGGTAAATTAGAAGTATTTGCTGAAGAGCTTGAGCATAGAAATTATGTTGCAGATAAATACAAATCAGGTATCGTAAATAATGTAATAACACCAACTGTACCAGAAGGTTATTTTTCGTCTTGGGCACAATATTCGGTATTGGCAGAGTCCAAAGAAGAAAGAGCAAATTTACAAGAATATCTAAAAATGAAAAACATTCCATCAGTAATATATTACCCAATTCCATTACATTTACAAACTGTGTATAAATATTTGGGTGGCAAAATAGGTGATTTGCCGGTTACAGAATCAATTTCAAATAGAGTATTTAGCTTGCCAATGCACCCTTATATGTCAGATTCGGATATTAATGAAGTAATAGATGCTATAAACTCATATAAAAAGTAAATTCTGTTTGTAGAAGAAGTATATATGAATTTTATTTATATTTAGAAAGTATTTAATAAGAAAGTAGTTTAAAAGTAATTTTAAATTGCTTTTTTTGTGTTATTTTCAACAAATCATAATATTGGTATATAAATTGACAAGTTTATAAATTATAAATATAATTGTTTTATATTGAACAAAATACATAAAGTCTAAAATGCCAAGAAAGAAAATCGAAACTGCATTAAAATTTGAAGAAGAAATAACTAAAATCAAAACTAATGTTAAAAGTGTTGTCAAACCTGTTAAAAAAGATGATAAAGAAGAAAATTATTTGAACCAAATTGGTTTACTAAAAAAGCAATTAAATTGGTATAAATCTTTTTTTGATAATGCAACCGATGCTGTGTTTATTGTTCAGCCAGAGACTTGGACTATAATGGACGCAAATGATTTTGCAGCTAATTTACTTGGCACAACCAAAAATGAATTAATCGGCTCTACACTGCCCCAATTCCGTAGGATTTTTAAGTTATTGATGAAGACAAATTCACCAGTAGTATTGAGTGAATTAACTCTACATACTAATTATAATCCAGAATTAATGGTGGAAGTGAGTGCAAGGTTTGTAAATTATGAAAATGAAGAGCTGATACAGGCAATTGCCAGAGATGTAAGCGAACAGCACGCATTGACAGATAAATTAGTACAAGCAGATAAATTAGTACTTTTGGGTCAATTATCAGCCGGTGTTGCCCACGAGATTAGAAATCCACTTGCAGCTATAAATCTTAATTTGCAAATGCTAAAAAGAAGATTTGCAGAAGATACAACAGAAAATTCATATATAAATATTGCATTGCAGGGAGTGGACAGAATTTCACGAATAGTAGAGGTTACACTCAATTTCTCTCGCCCTACTATGCCCGATATTAGAGAAATTAATATCAACTCTTTACTACCATCTACTTTGGATATGACTGAGGCAATCTTAAAGCGAAAAGAGATAGTTGTTGAATTGAAATTAGAAGATAATATGCCTTATGTGGCAGCAGATGTCAAACAAATGCAACAAGTATTCATCAATCTGATAACCAACGCCGCAGATGCAATTAAAACCAAAGGTAAGGTAATCATAGAGAGTTATGTTGAGTACGGAAATAAGCAGTTAGAGGGTGATTTTGTTGTTGTCGCAATTAGAGATACCGGAATTGGTATTAGTCCAGATGAATTACAGAAAATTTTCAATCCATTCTTTACTCGAAAAGCAGAAGGCACAGGACTTGGTTTACCAATTACTCAGAGGATATTACACCAACATAATGGCGTAATTGATGTGGAGAGTTGTGTAGGTGAAGGTACAAGTTTTTACGTTAAATTACCTGTACCAAGAACTACATAAATTTAATTTGTTTCTTTTAATAAGTTTCTTTTAATAAAATTCTTTTAATTATCATTTAATTAATTATCTAATTTATCTTTCAGGTATTGTTTGTGTTCAACATAGATACATTTATCTTGAATAAACTCAATACCGTTTTCTTCTGCCATCATTTTAGCATCATTATTGATGATACCTAACTGCAGCCAAATTAATTTGATATCCCCTCTTTTATTTTTTCTCTCAATTGCTTGCTCAACTACTTCGAGACAATCATAAGAAGGTCTGAAAATATTAACCATATCAATTTCTTCTTCCACACTCAATAAATTTGGGTATGATTTCATTTTCATTATTATTTCTGAATTTGGATTAACAGGTACAATATTATATCCTCGTTTTTTCATATAACCAGGTACAGTATGGGCAGCTTTTTCGATTGATTTGGACATACCAACGACAGCAATATTTTTGTAATTATCAAATATTTTATTGAGATTCATATTAATTCTGATTTTATATTTTGTATATCTAATTAGTTTTTATTAATTTTAATTAAAAACTAACAAATATTATTATTATTTTAAATTTTTGCAAGAAACTAAAAATAATATTATTTTAGCGGAGTTATTTAAGTAAAAACACCTAATAATAATAATAACTTAAATTTAATATACAGATAATGACTAAAATGAAGAGAATTATTGATTTTTTAAATATTTTAAATCTAAACGAAGACAAAAAATATATCATAAAGCCGAAAGTAATTTCTATTTTGAATAATAATACTGAATTATTAGAGCAAGAATTATTTGAACAAGAGATATTAGAGCAAGAGATAAAAGAGCCTACAAACGATTCGAGAAAAACAAATGAGAATTATTCATTTGTTGCAATAAAGGGCATAAATTCAGATGGACATAATTACATTGCACAAAGTATTGAAAATGGTTGTAGATTAATTTTTTGTGAAAATATAAATGACGAAACCAAAAATCTAATAAATAATTCTGAAAATGTTGTTTGTATTCAAGTTGATAATTGTCGAAAATTATTATCTTATTTAGCAAACTATTTGTTTGATTTCCCCAGTGAAGATTTAGATATTTTTGCTGTTACAGGTACTAATGGCAAAACAACCGTTACTTATATACTTAGATCACTCTTATATGCTGATTCAATAGACGAAATAGGTATAATAGGAACAACTGGTATATTTTATAATGGCAAATCAATAGAGGCAACCCACACCACACCAGAATCAATTGATTTGATAAAAATAATAGTACAAATGAAAAATGAAGGTGTGAAAAAAATTGTAATGGAAACTTCATCTCACGCTTTGGAGCAGTTCAGAGTAGCTAATATTAATTTTAGAGGTGCAATATTTACAAACTTGACTTTGGATCATTTGGATTATCACAAAACAATGGAGAATTATGCAAGTGCCAAAAAAATCCTATTTGATAACTTGTCAAAAGATGCTTTTGCAATTTTGAATGAAGATGATAAATATACCGGGATAATGCTTAAAGACTGCCAAGCGAAAGTGAGTTTGGTGAGTTTTGATGAATTAAATGATGCAATAGCTACAAAAGATAATAATGATAATAAAATTAATAGATTTAAGGTAGTAACAAAAAACATTTCAACTAATGGAATTTCATTTAGTTTAAATCAAATTAACAAGAATATTCAAACTCCTTTAGAAATTAATTCTAATCTAATCGGTAACTTTAATATACAGAATTTAGCTTTGTGTTTGGTATTAGTTAATTTATACGGAATAGATAATAATTTACTGATTCAAAAAGCAGAAAATATTGTTGCTGCGAAAGGAAGAATGGAGACATTTAAATTAGAATATTCTAATAATTCTAATTCTAACGATCCTAATTCTGATATTATTAATAATCAAATTTTGGCAGTAATAGATTATGCACATACCCCAGATTCACTCGAAAAAGCACTGATGACTCTACAAGAAGTAAAAAGTGAAAGTCAACAGTTAATTTGTATATTTGGCTGTGGTGGCGATAGAGACAAAACCAAAAGACCAATTATGGGCGGCATTGCATATAATTTAGCAGATATAACAATTATAACAGATGATAATCCAAGAACTGAAGTGAGTATTGATATAATTAATGATATTAAAGCAGGGATTACAGAGGTTAATTATAATTTAACAAATAATCAAAAACTATACACTATTCCTGATAGAAAAGAAGCAATCCAAACAGCAATCAAAATTGCAAAATCAAACGACATTATCTTAATTGCAGGGAAAGGACACGAGCAATATCAAATTATTGGTACAGAAAAAATATACTTTAGTGATGAAAATGTAATATCGAAATACTTAGTAAAATATTAAGTAATAATTATTACTTAATAATTTTGAATTAAATATGCTGCTTCTAATGATAAAATGTCTTTCACAAATGGCAAAAATGAAATTGGTGTAGTTTTGATAGGAGGCAAACCAAATTTCATTCTAAAAACAGGTCTAATAAAATAATAATCAACATTTGCTAACTTATATCCGGCAGACTTGTATGCTTTTTCAAATTTTTTGGGAGTAAGTTTGATTTTTGTTAATCTTTTTACTTCTTCGATGTCAGCAGGTCTTCCAGATTTTATCATATTAAAGAATATAGGTTCTGGCAAACAATGTATGTATGGAACTTTACCCCAATTATTAGCCAAAGTATGCTGATGACCACCAAAAGGAGAATAATATGGTGGAAAAGTAACAAATAAAAACCCACCCTTTTTTAACATTTTTTTGATATTATGCAATGCTAATTTAGTGTCTTCAAGATGCTCAATAACATCACGTAGGAGAATTAAATCAAATTTATTTTTCCACTCTTCTTTTATATTTTGGGTTAATATATTATGTTCAATAAATTGAATATTTATATTACCCAATTTGGAAATTTT
The DNA here is from genome assembly GCA_041688685.1 of Kapaibacterium sp. (SeqCode). Taxonomy (GTDB): domain Bacteria; phylum Bacteroidota; class Ignavibacteria; order Kapaibacteriales; family UBA2268; genus JBDNHS01. The sequence goes on along the minus strand of JBDNHS010000143.1, from coordinate 7,344 downwards.
ATCACCATATTCCAATCTATCAGTTACAATATCAGTACCCAAGCCCTCACTTGCACCAGCTTCGACGAATGCAGCCAATACGCCGCCTTCGGCAGAACCAACCTCAGCAACAGCATCACCTGCTTTGAATACATTTAAGTTCTTCAAATATGGCACTATTTCTAATTTGCCTAATTCATACATATATCTCCAATAATATTTATAATTATCTGGAATATCTGAGGAATTTTCAACTTTGGTAACTAATTCTAACATTGAATAATGTGGTTATGATATTGATAAAAGAATGGAATTGAGAATTTATCAAATATTATTTAATACCATTTATTTATACTATTATTTTTTATTTAATAAATTCAAATACACTAAACGTATTAATTAATAATTATTACAAATCACTATGATTTAATAAACTAAATTACAGTGTAATTTGAAAAAAAAAGTATAAAGTTGCATTTTTTTTAATAGTTTTTACAAATAATCGTTTTTAAATTCAAATTATACTTAAATTTGTAATTAAGTTTAATGTTCGTTCAAAGTTAGTTTAAAGTTAATATATGTTTGTTTGATATTTATTTTTACCTTTTTATTTTAAATGTTAGAAATAATTTTAGAAATAATGATAGAAATTATTGATTATCATAAATAGATATTTAATTAGCAATTCTTTAAATTTTTACTCTTTTAATTAATTTTAGACATAAAATAATTAAATGTAAAATAATTTTTTTGAGGTTATAGTGAAAAACTTTATCATAAGTATTATATTTGTTACCATTGGTGCTTTGTTATTACAAGGTGCTGGTTGTCAGTCCTCTGAATTCTCAACTGCGAAAATGGCTCTTCAACAAAAAGACCTAAAAAAAGCTGAGGATTTTTTGGAAAAAGAACTTGCCAAAAACCCTAACAATGCTGAGGCATATTCTTTAATGTCAGACATCAAAACACAAAAAGGTGAATATATTGATGCTGCAAAAGCTTTAGCAAAAGCAAATGAATTAGCAAGAGCCGGCAAAGATAAAAAAATGGTTGAGAAAATTGATTTTCAGATGATTAATGGCTGGCAATTAGCTTATGGTAATTCATTTACATTTTATAATAATTATAATTCTGAAAAAGATACTACTAAAAAAAGAGCATTTCTTGATACTGCAATTAGTCTTTGTGATGTTGGTATGATATTAAGACCAGAAAACAATTTGTTCCCAAGTCAAAAAGCTTATTTTTTGGAATTAGCTGGCGATACTGCAGAAGCAATTAGATACTACCAAAAACACATAGATTTATTACAAAAAGATGTAGATTTTGCAAAGTCAAAAGGGCTAAAATTAAATTCTACTCGTGAAGAAGCACTTAAAGCAATAAATGGTGAAATTGTAAAAACAAGAATTGATACTCTTGGTATGGATAAAGACAGAAAAGACACTGGTGAATATAGATATAATGACCAAATTAAAGTTGCAGATGGTAAAGAGGTATTTTTGAGCTCTGAACTTAAAAAAGACCAAAAAGAATTAAAGGGACTTGTTGTAAAAGGTTGGATATACAACCCAAATCCCGACCTTAGAATAGAAGAAAAATCAATGTTCAATTCTATTACATTAGAACCATACTTTTATTTATCTCAAATAAACTTCGAAAAAGCTGAATATACTGCCGCTATCGATTATCTGAAAATGGTAACAAGTATAGAACCTGATAATAAAGTTGCAAACTCATCAATCGTAAAATTATACGAATTATCTGGTAATACAAATGTTGCTTTTGAAGAATTGGAGCAGTTAATTGCTGAAAATCCTGATAAAAAAGAATATTATTTTCAATATGGTGAATTATTAACAAAAGGTAAAAAATATAGTGAAGCAATCAAACAATTTGACAAAGCTATAAATATTGACCCAGAATATGATTTGGCATTATACGGATTAGGTGCCGTTTACAAAAACAAAGCATCTGAGATGCAACAAACACAACAAGCTAAAAAAGAAAAAAATTCTAAATTTCAAATTGACCCTAAAGAATATTTCCCTCAATTAACTAAATCTGCAGAGTATTTTGCTAAATCTCTTACTACTACTAAATTCAAAGATAATTTTGAAGTATTAGCCGAGTTAGCAAGTATTTATACTATTCTTGAAGAAGAAAGTAAATTAAATGCTGTTATTGCTAATTTGGAAAAAATAGAATATACTTTACCTAAAAATCAAAAAGAAACTTATTATCTTGAAATGGTAAAAATATTCAGTTTCAGAAAAGATGAAGCCAAAACTCAAAAATGGCAAACAAAATATGAAAAGCTTACAAAATAATTGTTTCAAAAAGAAATTTATAAGACTACTTCAATTATACCGAAGTAGTCTTTTATTTTAAATTCAAATTACTATGTCAATATTCCATAAATCAAAGAAATTGTTGGTATTATCTTCACCAAGTGGTGGTGGCAAAACAACTCTAGCAAATCATCTAATGAAAACTTTTTCTAATCTTAAGTTTTCAGTTTCTTGTACAACAAGAGATAAAAGACCAAATGAAATAGAAGGAATTCACTATTATTTTATCAATAAAGAGAATTTTGAAGAGAAAATCAAGAACAATGAATTTGCTGAATATGAAGAAATATTCAACAACTATTATGGCACTTTGAAGTCGGAAATTCAAGATCATATTGATAATGATAATTGTGTGTTGTTTGATGTAGATGTCAAAGGTGCGATTTCTTTACAGAACACATACAAAGATAACGCATATTTGATTTTCATTACTCCTCCGAGCATAAACGAGCTAAAAAATAGGTTAGTAAGCAGAGGTACAGAAAATGAAGAGCAAATCGAGAAGAGAATGCAAAGAACAGAACAAGAATTACAATATCAGAAAAGTTTTGATTACGTATTGATTAATGATAAATTAGATGTTGCAATTGAAGAAATTGAGAAAGTAGTAAAAAAGGTTCTATGATTAGTTGATTAGTTAATTAGTTGTTATTTGTAAGAAGTTAGTTTTTGAGTTTTTTGTCTAATTTATCAAAAAGTACTTTGAAGTCTTGCAAAACATCAGCTAAATTTAATTCTGATTGTTTTTTGATTTTGTGTCTCGAAGTCATCAAAATAAATAAATCATTATAAATAACATAATTGTCTTTATTTTTCAATGACTCAGCCAACCCCTCTCTCAAAAGTCTTTTTATTCTATTTCGGCAGGCAGCTTTTTTGTTGTTTTTTTTAGAAGAAATAGTGCCATAATATAGATGAGTTGTTATATCTTCATTATTTAGATTAGTTAATGGGCTTTCTTCTTGAGGTTCTTGCTGAACAACTTGCTGAAGTTCTTGCTGAACAACACTCAGGTATTCAATTTGATTTTTTTTATATCTATTGGACAATTCAAAATTATAGATTTTGCCTAACTTATCCATAGAAATATAAACTATTGATATATTATCACTATGTACTTTGGAGCCATTTTGATAAATCAAATTAACTAAATTAAATCCCTTTATAGTTGATAATTTAATCTTTTTGCTGTTTATATTTTGAATTACTCTAATCAATGAAATATCTTTGAGATTATATAAATAAAAAAGACTGACATTAATAGCCAGTCTAATTATATTTTGTTTAAATTAACTTTTGTATTGAATAATTACATTAACATAAAAGATTTTGATTGTAATTCTAAATTAAAATCAATAAATGTATTATATTAAAATAATATTAAATAAGTTAAGCATTTGAAAAAGTAAAAACTAAGTAAACAACTTTAAATAATTTTAAGAATTTACTTTTGAAAGTCATTACATATTCGAACTAACAGTCAATTTTTTTCTACCTTTAGCTCTTCTACGTGCTAATACTGCTCTTCCATTTTTAGAAGCCATTCGCAATTTAAAACCGTGTTTGTTTACTCTTTTTCTTCTACTTGGTTGATATGTTCTTTTCATTTCTACACCTTAAAAAATTGATTTTTTTTTTATTACTTCAATTATGACTACAAAGATAAGAAAAATTTGTTTAAAATTAAAAATATTTGTGAATTTTCCACAAAATAATTATTCTATAACATCATTTTCTTTAATTGTGAAATGCCCAGAATCAATTTCATTAATTAATTCACTGGCTTTGTACATATCTTCTCTCAATACATATATTTTTACAATTGCTAAGTATCCGATAGTAAATTGTCTTGTAGAGTCAACCTGCGACAATATATTTGTTGGGATACCATTATTTTCTAAGTTTTGTTTTATAAACTCAGCGTTAATCTCTGTATTCGTCTCATAAATCAGCACCCAGTCTTTTTCTTCATTCATATTGATACTTACTTTATTATATTTAAATTCATTATTCTAATTCCAACTCTTTGTCTTTGACCTGACTTATAACAAAACTATTGTTATTATCGTGAACAAATGCAATTAATCTTAAATGATTTGCTCTCCATTTTTTGTTAGATGGAATCTGATATTCAAATTCATAACTGAATTTATCATTCTTTTTGGGTTTGATGCCATCATTAACTTTTTCTCCCCAAGTTCCATTAACTACTGCTCTCAATATACCATAATGTACGTAATCCTTCAAATGGTCTTTTGGGGCAAATCTAAAGTCTTTTTGGTCAGAAACTATACTGTCTTCAACTACGTATAATGAAAAATAATCATTAGTTGCAACATCTTGGAAATAACTCAAATTGATTTTTGCATTAATTTTATTTGTTATTGGATTAACTGTACCTTTTTCAAATTCTATACTTAAAGGAGCTTCTTTTTCGTACAAAGGAGTGATAATAGAAGACCACTCTGTAAAAGATACGGCTCTTTGTCCACTTTGATTTACTATTCTATTTACTTCACCAATAGGATAAGAAGTAATTTTAAATTGTTCATTTATTCTTACTGCCTCAACAATTCTAAAATCTTCGGGATAATCTTTTGTCGGTACAGCAAATTGCCCAACGTGTACAGACATAAAAATCACTCTACCTTTTGGATATAATTTTTCTAATCTTTTGGCTTCTTCGGCTGCCGGTGGGCAAAATCCACAGGTATGCCCAGTGTATTCTGAAATTAATATATTTTGAGGAACTGTTACATTTTGGTTCGTATCTATAATTGTTATTCTTTCGAAATTCCCATCAACTATATCACAAGAATTAATTAAACTAAGCCCCAAAAGACTTATAAATAAAATAATCAAATTATTTAATCTAATATTTTTGTTTAATGTATATTTTCTTGTAATGTGTTTTTTCATAATTTTTGTACTTATTTATTCTTTTTTTAGAATTTAATTAGAAGTTAGTTATTTTCTTTTATTGTATAATTTTAACTGAATTGTGAAAAATTAGCTTTCTATCCTTAATCTTTATCTTTCAAAAGGAAATTTTGAACTAATGAAATAGATAATATTATAATAAATAGTGAATAAGCAATAACAGAAGCATAACCCATAGAATTTACTTTTTCAAATGCATTATTAAAAATATGGTACACTAATGTTGTTGTCGAATTTAGTGGTCCGCCTTTGGTCATTATGTATATTTCGACAAATATCTGAAAGGATTTGATTGTATTGATTATAATCACAAAAGTAAAAGTTGGCTTTAATAATGGAATAGTTATTTTGATAAATTGTTTAAATTTACTCAAACCCATCAAATCTGCATATTCATAATAATCATTGCTAATGGTTTGCATACCAGCAATAAAAATCACCATATAATAACCAATTGAAATCCATATATCCATCGCCATAATAGACGGAAGGGCAGTATTTGGGTCAAGTAACCAACCATTCTCCGGAGAGGTAAAACCAAGACTATTTGCCAAAAAACTTATATAGCCATTTTGTGAATATAAATTTGAAAATATAAGCGACAAAACAACAAGTGAAGTAATCGATGGCAAAAAGTAACTCGCTCTAAAAAATTCCTTAAACTTAGTCATTTTGTTATTTACCAGAGCAGCCAAACTTACTGATAGAATTGTGATTATTGGCACCGTTACTGACGTAAAAAGTAAAGTATTTTTGAGTGCAATCCAAAATATTTCATCATCACCTAATTTTAGATAATTATCAAATCCAACGAATGTGATTTCTCTATTTAAGGTATTATATTCATTAAAACTCAAATAAAATGAATAGATAATTGGATAAACCCAAAATATCAAAAATGTAAGTATCCAAGGGGATAACAAGGTAAAGTTAGTTATATTTTCTTTAAATTTTTGGCTCTGCATTAGTAGAATTTAGTATTGATTAGTTGTAATTGGTTAAAATTAGTTATGATTATTTTTGATTTCAGTTTGATTTCAGTATAAATTAATGTTTATGCAAATACAAATGATTTGCTTATTAAATTATTTAGTAAAGAATTTGTATTTTTTATTGATATTGTGGCTCTATCTCCTCGATTTATTTTTGCAACTCCGGCTGGCGTTCCAGTATAGATAATATCTCCGGTTTGTAATTCAAATATACTCGAAACGTATTCTACAAGACTTTCCATATTCATTACCATTTCGGAAGTGTTGCCTTTTTGTCTTATTTCATCATTAATTTTAAGTTCAAATTCGACGTTATTAATATTATTATTGATATTATGGTCAATATCGGATTTTTGATTATCATTTAAGTTTTCAGCAATTTCCCCATCTTTTACAACCAAGAAATCCGAAATTGGGGCAGAGTTTCTAAATCCTTTTGCAATTGCCCAAGGGTGCCCTTTCGCTTTTGCTTCGCTTTGTATATCTCTCAAAGTCAAGTCTAATCCTACTGCAACCCCAGAAATGTATTCCATCGCATTTTGACGTTTGATTTGATATCCACCTTTTGAGATTAAAATCACTATTTCTAATTCGTGGTGAATATTATTAGAAAATTCTGGTAATTCAACTTTTGACATATCGCCAATAGGAATAGCAGTCGCAGGTTTGATGAAAATAATAGGCTTTTCAGAAGTATCGGCATTCATCTCTTTTGTATGTTCAGCGTAGTTCCTGCCTATACAATATATCGTTTTAACTTCAATTTCATTAGAATTTGTTTGAAATTTAATTTTTCTCTGCATATTACTTATTATTTGTATTAATATTTTTGTATTATTTTTAATGTACTTTATTTTACTTCATTTACTTTTTGAAAATTATAGTATCAATTATATTCTCATCTTTATCAATTACTTTAATTGTAATTTTGTCATTGGTTACATCAAAAAGAGCAAAATGGTATTTTTTTTCTGATTTGAGTGTATATTCTTTTGATTTTGGAGTGTATAATGGAGAGCCACCACCACCAAAAACAAAATGTGAGATGCCATTTATTTTATTATGTTGGTAATAATGTGAGT
>JBDNHS010000142.1:0-2642 GCA_041688685.1 Kapaibacterium sp. (SeqCode) | reverse complement strand
TCTTTTTGTCAATTATATTTGTATTGATTAGGTTTTCAACTGCATCAAATAGTGCTTGAGGATTACGTCTCCCATACATTGAGCCGGTATAAGTAAGCGTAAAAATATCTTGCTCTTGATTCTTTTTTACCACTTCTGCGTCAATTATTGGTATATCAGATGAGTCAAATCCATTAGGTATATGTATAAATTTATTTTTGTCTAAGTTAGGGTATTTGCCAATTGCATCTTTGATAATTCCTTCCCAAGCACACTCCACAAAGTCTGATTCGTTAAATGTTTCGTATTCCATTTTTTTATCAATCTTACTTGGTAGAGACCACCTTTTGGGTGAAGAGATAAATCCAGTCCAAGGGTCTCTAAATCCAGCAATCCAAGGTATATTTTTACCTTTATTTTTTAAAATATTTTTTACTTTTTTTGCTACTATTGAGCAAGTATAAGGAGGTGAAGAGCTGTAAATTGCGTCAATATTATATTTTTCAATCATTTCAATAGCTTTGGGAACTGCTGTAGGAAGCCAACCAATTCTAGCATCTGGTATAAAAAAAGTAGCTCTAATAAATTCTGCTATTTTCTCCATAAGTGGCATTTTTTGGTCATCTTTTTTAATCACATTTACATCAATTGCACTTCCTTTCTTTTTGCCAGTTATTAAACGATAAATGTCATAAGGTTCGTAGATTTTAGTTCTTTCGACTACGACATCTTTAGGAATTTGCCCAATCAAACTCTCGTCTATTGCAGGATATTGCCCATTCGAAACAGTCAGAACATAAGGTTGCCAGCCAAATTCACGAAGGTATTTAATGTGTTTTAAGACTCTTTGTACACCTGGTCCACCAGAGGGAGGGAAATAGTAAGTTATAATTAGTACTTTTTTCATTAATTATATATTTTACGAATGAAGATTTGAAGTTGATAACAAATTATTATGCTACTTCCTCAAAATTTATTGCTATCTCTTGATTATATAGAAAATCTACGTCATTAATTGTCTTTATATCGGAATGTAACCAAATATCAAATTGACTATGTGATAAAATCGCTGGCATACGATTATGTATATGTGAAATTTCGTCAATAGCTGGTTTAGTAATCATAGTAACACTTGGGATTATTTCACCAGTGGACTTATCTAACCAGTTATTATATAATCCTGCAAACAAAAAAAGATTTTTATCATTAGGCGAAAATCTGTATTTTATTTTCTTTTTACTATTTTCAATTGCCTTCCATTCAAAATACGAACTACCAATAATCACACAACGATTTTTTCTGATTAATGAACTAAAGCTTTTTTTCTCAAATATAGTCTCAATTCTTGCATTAAACATTTTATAGCTGGTTTTGATGTCATTTGACCAATTAGGCAACAGTCCCCATCTCATTTCTTCTAAATATATTTTATTATCCTCTTTTGAAGGATTTCCATTTGAAAGATTACTGTCTGAAATTGGTGCATTAAAATTTGAGGACTTTATACTCAGCAATTTAGAAGTTGGTACAAAATGAAAAGCACTCCCTTCACCATTCTTATAAATGTTGAATTGCTCTAAAAATTCTGGGTTCTCTAATTCAAAATCACCTAATTCTTCGACAATTTCTGAATATTTTGCCATTAATTCAAATTGACCACACATAGTTTACTATAAATATTGAGAAAACAAGGCTTCTTGATTTATTAATCGCCATCATCTTCGTCTTCATCAAAATTATAAATCAATTCCAAATCAATCAAGGCTTTGGTGATTTTATCTTTGTCAAATGGCTTTACAATGTATGCTTCACAAGAATTATTGAAAGCAGTCTTGATATTATTATAATCATCAAGTGCAGTGGACATAATTACTTTTGTTTGGTCCATCCCGGTTTTGTTATACTTTTGGTCAAGTGTTCTGATATCTGTCAAAATTTCTTGCCCAGAACGTTGTGGTAGCATGATATCCAAATAAACTACATCATAATTTTCATTATTTTTGAGTTTATTTTCTAATAATTCTAGCCCAATCAGTCCATCTTCTGCCAAGTCAGACTCTCCAAACTCATTCAAAAGCTCTTGGAGTACCATTGAGGTAATATTATCATCTTCTATAATTAAAAACTTCATATTTATTATTATTAGTATTTATAAAAAACAAAGAAATAAAAAAACAAATTAATTAAATTATTTTTTAAATTCAAATTCTTTAAAGTTATTTATTAAGTTATTTATTTCTTCTTCCAAAACATTACATTCATTAAGAGTAATTTCTATATTGTTTTTTGAGTTCAATTCAATATTTCTCAATAATTCTATAATAAACAAATAACCAAAGTTTGAGATTTCCGACTTTAATTTATGAGCAAGAGAAAATATTCGGATAAAATCATTATTGATTATAGAACTTCTTAGTTCCTCTAATTCACTATTTATATTTTTTAAAAAAGTAAATTTTATCTTTTCAAAAAGGGGTAACTTTGTGTACTTTTGTAATTTGCAAAAAAAAAGTCCATCTGATGGGCTTATTAGTTTAATTATATCTTATAATGGGGATATTCCTCTCGCTTCTTAAGAAACCTCCTCTCCGCTTTTTCACGTAAATATATGTCTGATTGTATCAAATTCTCACATTGATTATATGTAATGATTACCATATCAT
>JBDNHS010000141.1:0-2676 GCA_041688685.1 Kapaibacterium sp. (SeqCode) | reverse complement strand
TGTTATCTCTATAACTTGGTCTATTATCACCTGGCGGTCTGTCGCCTTGTGGTCTGTTATCTCTGTAACTTGGTCTATTATCGCCTGGAGGTCTGTCGCCTTGTGGACGATCACCATAAGGTCTATTATCTCTATAACTTGGTCTATTATCGCCTGGAGGTCTGTCACCTTGTGGACGATCACCTTGTGGTCTTCCAACTGTTAAATTACCTTTGTCAACAGGATTTCTTGGTGCAAATTTATTACCACCTACTCTATTATCACTACCTCTGTTATCGCCACCTCTGTTGTCATTACTTCTATTATCGTTGCTTCTATTATCGCCACCTCTGTTGTCATTGCCTCTATTATCATTTCCTCTTCTATTGTCTCTGTAGTCCCCACCACTTCTATTTCTCCTACCAGCATCTAAGTTTATTTTACCAACAATTGTTAGTCCCTTTAACTCAACTTTTTCAAATGGATCAACTTCCATTATCTTTTTGCGTTTCTTTCTCTTTTTAGGTTCTGTAGAGTCTGAATTCTCATCAGTTTCAGCATTTGCTTTATCTTTATTTACTTCATTGGTTTCAGTTTTGACAATCTCATTAGATTTAACAGATTGTTTAGAATTTATTTTATCTTTTTCAGTTTGCTCTATAGATTCATTAACTAAATTATTTTGGTTTTCTTTATTAAGTTGATTTTGGATTTCTTTATTCTTAGCATTTTTATCTGCAATATCTTCACTTGTTTCTTTTTTTCCAACTTTTACGACATTAAGTTTAGAATCTTTATTTTCAGTATTTTGATTTGTTTGATTGCCAAAAGTATTTTTTTGTTTGGTTTCAACTTCAACTTTAGACTTTGCAATTTCATTAACTACGACATTGTCTTTATCTGATTTTTGTGCTTCTTTGTTTGGATTAGCATCCAAATTATTACTTTTAGTTTCTACAACAGATTTATTTTCTGAAGATTTATTTTCTGAAAGATTGGAGTCCAACTCGTTTGCAACAATACTTTGTGCAATTTTTGCTTTTTTATTAACTATCTTTGTTCTTTCAGCATTCAAAGATTCTAATTCAACAGCATTATTATCTGTTTTAATTGTATCAATAATAGCAGTTAAATTAGCTTGACTTTCAGCTTTAAGTTTATTTTCTTTTTCTGTAAATTTATTTGCAATAGGTTCAATACTTTCAACTACTTTTGGAGTTGGAATCTCTACAGAAGTTTGTTGTTTGGCAGAAATACTTGCTTTGTCGTTCAGATTTTGAACAATCAGTGGAGTTTTTTCACTGATGTTAGCATTTTTCTCAATATCCTTTTTGGCAGCTTCCAATCTTTCTTCAAGAATAGAAGTGAATTTTACAACTGGTGGAGAATTTTCCTCATCAGAATCAGACTTGCCCGATTTTGGAATAATATCTTTGTGTTTAAGAATTTTGTCTCTTTGTACTTCTGCGGCTTTTTTTCTTTTTTAAATTTGTCATAAACTACGTCCAACATATCTTCGTTCAGAAGAGATGTTGGTTTATTTTCAATTTTAAATCCTTTAGACTGCAAATATTCAACTATTGTTTCTTTACCAATGTTGATTTCTGATGCAATTTTAAAAAGCCTTATTTTATCAGCCATATATCCTATTAAATACTAAATTCAGAAAGTTAAAATATATAATTAAATTATTATTTTAAAAAGTTAAAATCAAATCGAAAAATAAAATTACAAAATTTAGAATTAAACATTTGAACTATTTTCGGTTTCGTTATTAGAAATAACACTATTAACCAAATCACTTACTTCTAATTGTATTTCTTCATTAGTTTTAGTATTTGACTCTTTATTAGGAATTTCAATTTCTTCAATGGAGTTTTCAGTTACAGATTCAACAACTTTATCGCCAGTTGTTTCTGTATTATTCTCAGTTTCTATTATAGAATCATAATCAAATTCTTTGATTTCAGACAAAATTTCTTCATTTTCATCTTCGTCAAATTCAATTAAAATAATTGTACGTAATTCGATCAACAACTCTTTGCTCATTCCTTTTACTCTCAACAAATCACTTACTTCTGCATTAAGGAACTCTCTTGCAGTTTCAACTCCGTTATCCATCAATAGGTTATAAAGTTCGACACCAAACTCATTTTTAAATTCAGATAAATCGATGTCTTCTCCACCTTCTTTTACTAAAGAAAGGGCATAACCGGTTAAGCGAGATGCTAATCTTACATTTTGTCCATTCTTACCAATTGCTAAAGAAACTTGGTCATCTGGAACTATAACCGTAGCAGATTTAATTTCCATATTTAATTGGATGTCTTTTACTCTTGCAGGAGACAAAGCTCTCATAATGAAAACTTTTGGGTCTTCAGAATACTCAATCAAATCTATGTTCTCATTATTTAATTCTCTAACTATAGAGTAGATTCTGATACCTTTCATACCAACGCAAGCACCAACTGGGTCAACTCTATCATCAAAAGACTGCACAGCTACTTTCGCTCTTTCACCAGGTTCTCTAGCAATTGCACGAATAGCTATTACATTTTCGTAAATTTCTGGAATTTCAATTTCAAAAAGTTTAGCAAGAAAAGATTCGTCTGCTCTAGAAATTATAATTTCAGGTTGACTACCACCTTGTGTATTACGTACTTCTTTTACAATAGCTCTTATTGTTTGAGCTTTTTT
>JBDNHS010000140.1:0-3729 GCA_041688685.1 Kapaibacterium sp. (SeqCode) | reverse complement strand
TGATTACGATGAATACAATCAACCTATTGATATTGATGGTAAAATATTAAAAATAGATGAATTAAAACGGGGGAAACGTCTTAATGTAAAAGCGAAAGAATATTTAAAAAAGAATCTTTGCAATAAAAAGGAAATTGTCCAAAAAATAAAATAATTAAAAATTTAATCCACAAACAAAAATATAATGGACTATCATTATTTCAATTACTTGTTGTTCATATGTATTAATTTTATGTTTGTTCATATTATTTATTAGTTTTATTAGTACCATTTATTATTAATATATTAAATATAAGACGTTATATTTGTTTCATTATTGTTACTATATATTGGTCTTTAAAAATATTTTTTTGGATTTTGTCGTTTTTTTATCTAGATTTTCAATCACAATTTTTATATTTTTAGTTTTTATTGATTTCTTTGGTTTTTCCTCAAATATTAAAGAATCATGATACATTTTTTTCTTTTCTAGACACTTAATTATAAAAATATCATCTGATCCTTTTTTATAAAATCCATTATTTTTAATATCAATAATTTTATCATATATATTTTTTAGTTTATCTAATGTACTTATAATTTGTAAAATTTGATTAAATCTAACGTTAAAAATATAATAATTATATTTATTTAATTCTTCATCAGTTGTCATATTGTTATTTGTTGCAAACATATACATATAAATACATAATTGTAATTTATGTTCGTCTTTTATTTCAGCGACATATTTAAATTCATAAATATCATTACCATTAATACAATCAATATAACCGTTTAAAATATTTTTATTTTCTATTTTATTTTCTATTTTATTTTCTATTTTATCATAAATTTGTAATGATACTAATACTTCATATTTTGCAATATTTTTATTAATTAAACTTTTAAATCGTTCGTTGCTCACATTAAATTGTTCAGATATTATCCATTCATAATTTGTTATTTGATTAGTTTTATGAATGTATTTATATACATATGCATCAAAAAAAATTGCTGATTTCACTATATCTTGTATTTTGACATCTTTTGTTAAATCTATATCTAAAATAAATTTTAATTTATCACCAAATATATTTTCATCCATATTTGTATATTCGTCTTTTTCTTCTTTTGTCGTAGCATTTTCAATTTGTGTACTCACTTTTAAATGTGTGTTGTAGATTTGTTTTAAAATGTCGATACACATTATTTTTTTTGTTGTAATATATTCATAATACATTGGTAATACAGTGCCAATAATTGATGATACATTTTCAATATATTCTATTCCTTTATAATTTACACAATTTATATTATTCATAATTTTTAAATCTTCTTGAGGTGTTTGAATCTCTGTTATTGTTAAATTTTTTTCTATTAATTCACTTATTATATTTTCTGGTAAAAATTTTATTAAATTCGTGACTTGTGATTTTTTATTGTTACATAATGTATGGTTTTTTGTTAGTCTAACAGTTCCATTTAATATACAATGTTCAGATAATTTATCTTTAAAAATAAATGGTAAATAATCATTGCCATTATTATGAAATATTATTAATTTTTCTGTAGCTCTTGATAATGCCACATAAATTGCATTAGGACATTTTTCTTTACTTTCATCTGTTGCATATAAATAATATGATTCATCTATATTAAAACATATTACTACTTTTCGCTCCATACCCTTTGCTTGATGAAATGTTGAAAATACCAATTTATTATTTATCTCATTTGCTGATAATTCTGTGTCATCTGATGATGGAATATATACCAAAGTCTTTAAATTATTACTAATGTATTGTTCAAGCATCGTCATTGGATTATTTATTTTTGTTGATTTAACTGATGGTGCTAAAATAAAAACATCTTCTGGTTTATATTTTTTTAATACATCACTGATAACTTCAAACGTATTAAAATATCTATAGTTGCCAAATAGATTTAAAATATAATATTCGGGTTTACTGCCATCTTTTTGAGATATTATTCTTTCTTCGTCTAGAACACAATTATTCATAAATGATACCATTGGTTTTGTCATTCTATAACTTGTTGATAAATTACACTTAATCCATGGTTTATTGTTAAAATTATAAATTAACTTAGATAAAGTTAAATATCTTGTATCAGCTCCTTTAAATTCATATATGCTTTGATATTTGTCTCCTAAAATACATAAAGAATAATTTTTTTTATTCAATGCTGTAATTTTACATATCAATTTATAAAATAATTCATATACGTCTTGTGATTCATCTAATATAATAATGTCATAGTCAAATATAATTTTTTTTTCTTTACGATTTAAAACTTTTTCAATTCCGTTATCAGTTGGACATTTGATTTTAAATTTTTGTGAACAAAAACTATGATATGTATATGCTTCAACATTAGTTATGTTATTATTCGATAATTTTACTTTTGTATCATCAGATAATTTTCTATTAAAGGTTAACAGTAATATTTTTTTGTCTGGATATTGTTTTGCTATAAAAATATTTGTAGTTGTTTTACCACTTCCTGGAACTGCATCTACTATAACATTATTATTTTCTAAATTTTTTACAATATTTAGTTGTTCTTCACTTGCTTCCATATTTATTAAACAATAATATTTAATTTTTAAATTAAAATGAATTAAAGTAAACAATATTAATAATTTAATTGGAAAAAATATTTTAATTTATGATTTGGAAACATCAGGATTGCCAACAAAAAAACCATATTTTGCAACAGGCATTGATGAATATTATGATCCTATAGATTTAAAAAAATATGATAGTTGTAGAATTGTTTCAATTGCGTATACTTATATTAAAAATTTTAATTTGGACACATTAACAAAGTCAATTATAAAATCATATATTCGCAAACCATTGGATTTTATAATTACTGAAGAAAATAGTAAATTTCAAGGAATTACAAATGAAAATGCAATTAAAAAAAGAAAAACATTAAGTAATGTAATATCAGACGGATTTCATAATGATTTAGCCGAATGTGATTATATAATAGGACATAATATTATGTTTGATATATTTGTACTACTTAGCGAATTACATAGAATAAATTTTAAATCTAATTTTGAAAATTTAAAATATCATTTAGATGAAAAAAAATATTTATGCACTGGAGAAGTAGGACGTGCAATTTGTAAATTACCAACTAAACAGAGAAATTATACTTATAAAATGCCCAGATTAGAAGAACTTTATAAAAAATTATGTGACGAACATAATTTAAGATTTCATGATGCAGAAAATGACGTATTAGCAGTTGTTAGAATATTATCAAAAATCATTTAAAAATTTTAAAAATTATAAAAACTACTATTAATATTTTTTAAGACTATTGTATATATCAAATAAATTATGCATTTAAATCCGCTTCTAACTCACCCAAGTCTTTATCTTTTGGTCTCACTTTAACTACTATTTTATCACTAGTTGTTTTTGTAAATTTTTTATTTTTATATTTTCCATAAAGTTCATCTGGTTTATCACCTACAATTGTATAAACATCTTTACCAATTAAAATATAATCTTTTTTGCCTATTGATATGATATTATATTCTTTTCTCTTACAACTTCCTATTCATCTTCAATTAATTCAACTTCTTTTGCATTATTAGTTATCGCGAATAATTTATCAGTTTCTACATAATAGTAATAATTGACTTTTTTGTACATTTTACACCTAATATTTTATATGTTTTAGATTTGGTGGATGATTTAGAACTATTAAAGA
>JBDNHS010000139.1:0-2892 GCA_041688685.1 Kapaibacterium sp. (SeqCode) | reverse complement strand
ATTGTTGAAAATACAATAGGTAAACTCTGCAATGAGAAAAAAGTAGAAATTGAGTTAATTGAAGAAGAGTATAACTCTGAAAACAAAATAAACAAAAATCAAAAATCTGCACTAATAGAAAAATTAGATAATTATAGAAATTGGCTAATAGAACTTAAAATATGTGACCCGGCTTGTGGTAGTGGTGCATTTTTGAATGAGGCACTAAACTACTTAATTGCAGAGCATAGATATTTAGATGAATTAAAACATAAACTTCTCGGTGGTGGATTTGTGCTTTCCGAAATAGAAATGAGTATTTTGGAGAATAATTTATTTGGTGTGGATATAAATGAGGAAAGTGTAGAAATAGCAAAATTATCTCTATGGCTCCGCACTGCCCGTCCAAACCGTAAACTAAATAGTCTGAGTAATAATATTAAATGCGGCAATTCACTAATAGACGACCCAGAAATAGCAGGCGATAAAGCATTTAATTGGGAAAAAGAATTTCCGCAAGTATTTGTAGATAAAAGTAAGAGCATTGGGTCAAGACCCAATGCTTCCGTAGAAAATACTTACTTGGATGCAACGGGTTTTGATCCTTTGTCTTATTCTGCATATCACATAACTTGGGCTACTCATAATTCTCGTGTAAGTGAAAGAATGATTCAATATGAATATGTAATAAAACTAAGAAGAGAAATAAAAGGTGAACCAGTAATTAAGCCACCTCGAATACTTACTTTAAAAGAAGAAATATTTATAACTACAAGTATTAAACAAATAATAGAAAAATACAATTATAATGTTATTGGATTTAATATTTGCGGAGATCATGTACATATTGTTGTTGTTTGCAATGAAAGTGAAATTCCAAATATTGTTAAAGCTGTAAAATCAATTACTTCAAGAGAATTGAATATTTTTAATGGTAATACAATTAACGGTTTTAACAACTTTAAGAATTTTGGGACAAGACCCAATGCTTCCGAAAATGCTTTAGTGGATGCAACGGGTCTTGACCCGTTGTCCTATAAAGAAAAGAGTATAACTCAAACACACTTATGGCAAACAAAATATTCTACTTCCATTATTAAAAATCAAGAAGAATTATATAATGTTTTGCATTATGTTGAAAACAATCGTTTAAAACATGAATTAGATGATAATGTAGAATTAAAAGCAATAATTAAATCATTTTTAATTTCACTTAAAGATGCATTTAAGAACAATAACCATAAACCTAAATATAAAGGTGGATTTGATGTTGTGATTGGTAATCCGCCTTATGTGAGAGCTGATACTGATGATCCTGCTTTTATTAAACAAAGAAAGGGGATTGAAAAATCTGGAAAATATGTAACGCTATATGAAAAATGGGATTTGATGGTACCTTTTTATGAAAGAAGTATAAATTTATTAAAATCAAATGGATTACACGGGTTTATTGTTTCTAATTCTATTGCTACATCAAAATACGCTTTTAAATTACAAAAATGGATTTTAGAAAATAAAAATTTAATTTCTATCGACTTTTATGATGAAATTGAAGTTTTTAAAGGAGTTGGTGTTATACCTTTATTAACTATTATTGAAAATGCTAAGCCTGAATTTAAAATTCAAAAACATATACATATTAAGCAATTAGAAAATATAAAAGATGTTTCTACAACTTATTTGATTGGTGACCATGACAAAGAAATTAAAGTTTTTAAAAAAGAATATACAAAAAATACTCTAAAAATTAATTTCACCAACTTAAGTGATATTTGTTATATAAGTAAGGGTATGGTAATTAATGCAGATGAAAAAACAAACAAAGGTGAATTTTCAAAAGATGATTTGATATCTTACCAAAAAGATGAAATACATAATACAGAATTTGTGGAAGGAAAAGATTTAGACTTTTACAAATTCAAAAGTATTAAATATTTAGAATATAATACGGAAAGAGTACCAAATAAATTAAGTAGACCAACATTTAGAGAATTATATATCGGACCTAAAATATTGCGTGGGAGAGTTACACCTGGTACTTATGATGATACTAATACACTATGTAATGATGGTGTAATAGTATTTAAAAGATTTATAGAACTAAAGGGAATTACAAATAATAGTATAACAAATTCAATTACTAAAAATAATAATGTGAAAAGAGAAGATTTAGAGTTAATTTCATCAAATTTTAATTTGAAATATATTCTTTCAATTCTCAACTCAAAATATGCCTTTTATTTGTTAAATAATAGCAGACGACATAGATTAGAAAATTACTTTTATCCAGATGATTTTAGAAATCTACCGATACCGAATATCTCGCTATCACGAAGTTATGAGAAGAACATTGGGTCAAGACCCAATGCTTCCGAAGAAATTACTTCCGAAGAAATTGCTTCCGAAGAAATTGCTTCCATGGATGCAATGGGTCTTGACCCATTGTCTTCTTCTTCTTTCGTCCAAGAAGACTTCATATCAAAAGCAGATATAATGCTTGATAAAAATAAGGAATTGCAAAATATAACTCAAAAGCTGATTGGTAATATTAAGCGTGAGTTTATATTAGAGGATTTATCAACTAAGCTTAACAAATGGTATAATTTAACTTACGCAGAATTTATCAAAGAACTTGAGAAGAAAAAGATAAAACTAACATTATCTCAAAAAGCAGAATGGGAAGGTTATTTTAATTTAGAAAAGCAAAAAGCAACAGAAATAAAAACCATTATAAACCAAACAGACCGTGAAATAGACCTTATGGTATATAAACTCTATGAACTTACCGAAGAGGAAATTAAGATTGTGGATGGGGAGTGAAGGGGAATTTTAAGGGAAAAAAGCGAAAAGGGTGTAATTGAGTGCAATGTTGTGGGTGAAAAAAGCAAAAAAGGGTGTAATTGAGTGCAGTGT
>JBDNHS010000138.1:0-8994 GCA_041688685.1 Kapaibacterium sp. (SeqCode) | reverse complement strand
AAGAAAGAGAGGCTGAAATTGTTGCAACAGCAGGAAGAAAAGGAGCAGTAACTATTGCTACAAATATGGCTGGTAGAGGAACAGATATTAAAATTGATAGTGAAGTCAAAAAAGCTGGTGGTCTTGCAATTATTGGTTCTGAACGACATGACTCAAGAAGGATTGACAGACAATTAAGAGGTCGTTCTGGAAGACAAGGTGATCCGGGTAGTAGTAAGTTTTATATTTCATTAGAAGATAATTTGATTAGATTGTTTGGAGCTGGTGGAGATAGAATTGCAAATGTTATGGATAAATTAAATATTCCAGAAGGTGAAGCAATTGAACATAGTTTGATTACCAAATCAGTAGAGAGTGCTCAGAAGAAAGTAGAAGAGAACAATTTTGCTATGAGAAAAAGATTATTAGATTATGATGATGTAATGAATCAACAAAGAGAAGTAATTTATACTCGTAGAAGACAAGCCCTAAAAGGCGAAAGAATGAAAGGACTAATATTTGAATATATAGAAGATTTGGCTGCCGATTGGTATGATGAATTCCATAGTTCAAGTAATGTGGCTGAAGTAATTGATATGGTAAGAAAAGTGATTTTATGTGATATCAAACTTACAAAAGAAGAATTTGACAAAATGGGTAGAGATAATTTTGTTAAATTAATAGAAGAAACAGCCCTTAAATTCTACGAAAGAAAAGAAGATATGGTTGGTACTGAATTAATGAAATATCTTGAAAAAGTAGCTGTATTACAAACTATTGACGAAGAATGGAGAGAACATCTTAGAATTATGGACGAACTTAAAGAAGGTATACATTTACGTTCTTATGCCCAAAAAGACCCATTATTAGAATATAAGCAAGAAGCTTTTATTGCATTTGTGAATTTGATTAAAAGTATTAATAAAGAATCAGTAAATTTTGCATTTAGATTTTTTCCACAATTATTAAATCAAAATCAACAAGTTTCAAAACCAAGAAATATTATCAATGAAAAAAACACTAATGTAACAAAAAATTTAAAATTTGAGCATTCTGATGTAACACCATCTTATGTTGTGGGGCAATCTGGAAATATTAATCCACCAAGTAATAAAGCAAAAGACACTACAACTGAGAATAGAACTTATAAAAGAATTGAAACGAAATACGGTAGAAATGATATAGTTAAAGTTAGATATCCTGACGGTTCTATAAAAGAGGCTAAATTCAAAAAAGTTGAAGAAGAAGTGGCTGCTGGTTCACTAACTATTATAGATTAATTTTATATATGAAAGAATTAATAAAAACATAATACAAAAAACTAACATAAAATAGGGGAATTAATAATTTCCCTATTTTTATTTATTTATAATATAGAATATTAATCATTATCTTTGAGATTACAATCAAAATTGGCACTAACTGGGCAATGGTCAGAAATATTATTGCTTTGATCTTTATCATAAACTAAATTAAAATTATAACCTCTTTCACTACTTTTAATAAATCTATTCATAACAGAGTTTGATACGAAAATATGGTCTATTGAATATAAAGATTTATATTTACAACTTTTAAGTTCAGAAGTTAGAAATTCACCATTTTTATTATTTATTAGTGATAATAAAGATGGGTCTTTTTTTCTGATTGGTGAATCGTTAAAATCCCCAACTATAATTATGTCTTTTTCTTTGCCGTTGTTTAAAATGGAATCAACAAACAAACTCATTTTTTCAGCCTGCTCTGTTCTTATATTTACACTTCTTTCTTTTTTCTCTTTAGTATTATCAAATCGAGAAGTAGATTTAAAATGAACATTTGAAATTACAAAATCGAAATTATCTTTTTTGGCAACTAAAACTAATGCAGGTCTTGTTGAACGGTTTGCAAAATCAACTTTATCATAAATATAATTTTTAGTAATTTTTAATTTTGTGTTATAAAGGTAAGCAATATTTTGAGCAGATTTATTGTCAGAGATAATAAATTTATAATTTTTTAAATATTTTAAAATTCTTTTGATTGCACCTGCATTTTCAATTTCTTGTAGCGCAACTATATCCGAATTTAATTCACTTATAACTTTTGCAATTAATTCGTAATCATTTTCAGTTCTATCTTTTCTGTCATTTATACCGTCTCCTAACCATTCAACATTAAATGTAGAAACCACTAATTCATCTTTAATAAATTGTGGATAGAATGCTTTATCACTTTTGCTATTAAGTTCTTTGTGTTTTAGATTTAGAGTTTCATCTAAATTAATATTATTATAGATTTCGAAACCTACATAAATTAATGCTATATAAAATATTATTTTTTTTATCATAAAATCTATTAGTTAATTTGGTTAGTAATTTAGTTACTCTTCTAAAGCAAATTTAACGGCATCTCTAATTTTATCAAAACTAAAAATATTAATCTTTGAATTTAAGAATTGAATTTTATTATTTTTTGGTATGATTGCATTTTGAAATCCTAATTTTGATGCTTCGTTTAATCTTTGTTCAATATTAGTTACTGACCTAATTTCACCAGTTAAACCAATTTCCCCAATAATAATCAAAGATTTTTTAATTGGTTTATCGGTTATCGAACTCATTAGTGAAATAATTATTGATAAATCTAATGCAGTATCGTTAAAGTATGCTCCACCAGCTATATTTACATAAACATCATTTTTGAAAAAAGGAGTATATAGTTTTTTTTCTAATACTGCAATTAATAATAATAATCTTTTATGTTCAAAACCTGATATATTACGCTGTGGCAATGAAAAATTAGTAGGTGTAACCAAAGCTTGAACTTCCAATAAAATTGGTCTGGTACCCTCAATTGTTGATGAAATGCTAATTCCTACTTCATCAATTGAATGAGATTCTAAAAACAAATTAGATGGGTTTGATATTTCACTTAATCCGTCATGTAACATTTCAAAAATACCTATTTCTGAAGTAGAACCATATCTGTTTTTTAGAACTCTCAATATTCTGAAGTTACTACCTTTTTCACCTTCAAATTGTAAAACAGTATCAACTATGTGTTCTAATATTTTGGGTCCTGCAAGATTGCCTTCTTTGTTTATGTGTCCAATAATTAAAATTGGGATATTAGTTTTTTTGGCTAATCCAGCTAAAATGGCAGTACATTCTCTAACTTGAAGAATTGACCCTGGAGTAGAGTCAATATTAACACTATAAATAGATTGAATTGAATCTATAATAATAAAATTAAAAGACTTAGATTTGATAATATCTAAGATGTTCTCTAATTTATTTTCAGCAACAACTTTTAAGTCAAATTGTATATCTTTAATTCTTTCAGCTCTCGACTTTATTTGGATTAAAGATTCTTCGCCAGTGATATAGATAGGATTATATTGACTTAAATTAGAACTCGTTTGCAATAACAAAGTAGATTTACCAATACCTGGGTCACCGCCTAATAATACCACACTTCCAGGAACAATTCCACCACCCAAAACTCTATCAAATTCGTTGATATTTGTTACTAATCTATTTTCATCACTATATTCTATTTCAGAAATAGATTTAATAGAATAGTCTTTATTCGGTTTAGTAAGTATTTTACCTTTTCTATCAGTATCACTAATAACTTCAATAATTGTTTCCCATTCTCCACAAGTAGTACATTTACCTAACCATTTGGGATAAATGGCACCACATTCTTTGCATACAAACTGAGATTTGGATTTCATTAATATTTGAAATGTTTTGAGCTATTAATTAAAACTTTATTTAATTAATAGAAATATGAAGATGTAATTTAATAATTAATTATTATTTATTTTAATACTTTGCCAATTAAAATTAATAATTCAGTTTCTATTAACTTTAAATTAAATTTAGAATCATTTAATTTTTGCATTGCTCTTAGATAATTTAGTTGAGTTTGTCTGGCATCTAAAGAATTTATTTTGCCTAAATTATAAAGGTCTAAATTCTTTTCATAATTCAATTTAGAAAGTTTAATTCCTTTTTGATCCAAAATTATCAATTCTTGATTTTTTTGGTAATTATAGTAAAGATTTTGAATTGTTGTTTCAATCTGCATTTTTAGATATTCAATATTAATATCTTGTATTGTAATATTGATTTCAGCATTTTCACTTTGAAGACTTGTTTTATTCCCATCAAATAAATTAATCTGTAACTGCAACCCAGCTTTAAGAATATTAGCTTCATTAAATAGTTGAAATCCTTGATCTGCTGTTGTTCTTGAATAGTTATATCCACTATTAAAAATCAGTCTTGGTAAGTAGTTAGTAGCAATTAATTCTTTATCTAATTCAGCAATTTCTCTTACTTTAATAGCTTTATTTATTGAACTATTATTTTCAAAAGCATTTTCTAAAAGATTATCAACTTTATCAAAATATGTGATTGATAAATTAGTATCTAAATTATAATCTTTATTTGTTTTATTTCCAAGTATTAGATTTATATTTCTAATTGCATTTTTGAATTCAATTTCAGCTCTAATTAAATTAGAACTATCTGCATTAATATCAACTTCTGATGATAATAAATCTATACTGTTGTTTAATCCAAATGATGTTTTTGTTTTTGTTAATTCATATTTTTGATTTGATAAGTCTATTATTTTTTGAAATAAATTAATGTTTTGTTGTAATTTGACTGCATTAAAATAACTAATTGATAATTGTTTTATGTTATTTTCAATTGTAATTTGTATATCGATATCTGATTGAGATTTTTGGAGTTTAAATTTGTCATAATTTTTAAACATTGCAAATCCATCAAATAAAGTCCAATTTAATTCTACACCAGCATTAAGATTATTATTATTAGCATTATCTGCAATGATTTTATTTCCATTAAATAAATCAGTTTCAGAATTTGTCAATTGGTAATTATAACCAGAATTAGCATTAATACTTGGCAACATACCGGAGTTGCCAGCGGTTAAATTGTTACTTACAATTTCATTAGATTTTTTTATTAATTTAATATTATAATTATTTTCTAACAACAGCTTTATTGCATCTTGGAATGTTAATAATTCTTGAGATTGCAAACTATTAATATTAAAAATTATTATAATTAGTAAAAATATATAGGAATTTTTGTAGGACATTATTTTTGAAATAAAGAATTAAATAAATTAAGTGTTAAATTTGGAATTTTTTTCTATTATTAAAATTGGTTCAACTTCTTCTCTTGTTGGCATATACCCATTTTTAATTTTGAATATCAATCGTTTAAAATCATTAGCCAAAATTACCAATGAAGGTAACATTAGCAATATAAAACCAGTTGCAAAAACTAACCCCGCAGAAAGTGATATAGCAATAGGTATTAAAAACTGTGCTTGAGGAGAAGTCTCTAATACTAATGGATATAAACCAGCAGCAGTAGTAATAGTAGTTAGAATTATAGGTCTAAATCTTGAAATTGCAGCTTCTTTGATTGAATCAGTGAATGGCATCTGTGATTTTATATTAGAGTTAAATTGACTCAAGAAGACAATAGAATCATTAACAATTATACCACTTAAAGCCACAACTCCATAAAAAGACATTATATTAACCATCATTCCTTGCATCCAATGCCCCCAAATTGCACCTAAAACACCAAAAGGAATTAATAATACTACTAATAATGCTTGAAGAAATGAATTTAGAGATAAAGCAATCAAAATATAAATTATTATATAAGCAATAGGTAATAATACTATTCCCTGTTGTAATTTTGAAATTAATCTTTGTTGTCCAGAGACTACAGTCGAAACACTACTATATTTTTTTAAAATTGGGGCTAAAATCTCTTCTTTAATTTTACTATTTATTTTAGGAATTTCTGCCCTTGGGTCTTTTGTTTGAGCATCAACTGTTATTTCTCTTTTGCCATCTATGTGATTGATTTTAATTGACCCTCTTTCGATTTTATAAGTTATTAAATCAAGTAGGGGGATTTCTTGTCCAGATAAAGATTTTATTCTCATATTTTCAAAGTTAGAAATATTATTTCTATTTTCTAAATTATATCTCACCCAAACTCTAATTTCATCACCATTTCTTTGTAATCTTTGAATCTCATCACCAAAAAATCCTTGTCTAATTTGTTTAGTGATTTCTGCACTTGTAAATCCTAAAATATATGCTTTTGATTTAAGATTTATGTTTATTTCCTTAGTTCCTTGTGGGTCATTATCACCAACATCTCTCAGGTCGGGAATACTTGACATTGCAAATTTTAATTCTTCTTTGGCTTTTCTTAATTCATTCAGATTTCTTGATACCAAAGATATTGATATAGGTTTACCAAAAAAAGAACTGCTGCCAAATTCTGATTTTTCTACTTCATACAAATCTCCAACTTTTTCTCTAATCTTTTCAGCAATTACTTGAGAATTTAATTTTCGGATATTCTCATCCATTAATATAATTTGCAAATTACCACTATTTCCTGATTGATCTCCAACTGCATTTAGTAAAGCTCTTCCTTGAGTAGAAGTAGCAATGTTTTTGGTAATTTTTTCAATTACTTGTTTTTTGTCTTCTCTATCTTTTGTTAATTCTCCACTTACATCCCAGGCAGCTTTTTCAATTCTATTTAATATCTCCAATGTTTTTGTTTCTCTTGTACCAGATGGAAGTTCAATATTAATATTAAAAGTATTAGCGTCAATAATTGGAAAAAAAGTAAATTTAATTATACCACCTTCTATCGCACCAAAACTTATAATCACAAAAGCTATTGCTATAGCAAAAGGAAAAGATTTATGTTCTATTGTAAAGTCTAAAATTTTGGCATAAATATCATCTCTTAAGTAATTAAATACCTTATTGAATTTCTTTCTAATTTTGCTTTCTTTTAATTTACCAGATAAAGCTTTTGAATGTGCCAAATGTGATGGTAATATAAAATTAGCTTCTAATAGCGAGAAAATCAAAGCAAATATAACAACAAAAGCCATATCTGCAATTCTTGGTCCTGGTGTATCAATAAAAAAGAATGGCAAAAATGCCATAATAGTAGTTAAAATTGAGAATAAAATCGAAATACTAACGTGAGAAGTACCAACTGATGCAGCAATATAAGCAGGTGCACCTTTTTCATATTCTTGATAAACTTGTTCAGCGATAACAATACCGTCATCAACAACAATACCTACAGCAATTATACAACCCAACAAAGAAATTACATTAATTGTATAATCAAATAAATAAGCAAATAAGAACATTCCAGAAAAACTAAATGGTATTGCCAAAGCAACCCAAAAAGAAATTCTCCAATTTAAAAATAATGTCAAACAAATTACAACTAAAATAATACCACTTACACCATTATTTATAAGTAATTGAATTCTTTGTTTTAATGAAATTGCACCGTCTTCTAATACTTCCGCTTTGATTACCTTATTTTGAGAATTAAAGGTTGTGATGTATTTTTCGATTTTTTCAGAGATTTTTAATATATCTTCGCCTAATAATTTATTTATAGTTATAATAACGGCGGGTTTACCATTCAAATAAGTTCTTAAAGGAGATTCTGACCAAGCATTTTCTATTTTAGATATGTCTTTTAGTCTTACAATTGAGCCATCAACATTGGTTCTTACTATATAATCTAACAATTCATCGGCATAATATTTTTTATTCTCTAATCTAATCAACAAATCTTCGTTTGAAGTTTTGATAGTACCAGCAGTTATATCTAAATTATTTAATTTTAGTGAGTTAGAAACTATATCAAAAGTAAGATTGTATTCTTTTAATTTATCTTCATTTAAATTTATTACTATTTCTTCGCTTGGGAAACCAATATATTTTATTTGAGAAATTCCGCCAATATCTCTTAAATCATCTTCAATTTTTTTGGCAGCATTCTTTAAAGAAATTAAATCTACTTTGGAATTAGCAGAGGTCAGTGCAAAACTATAAACAAATTCCGAAACAGGTCTTACTGAAACCACAGCAGGTTCCATACTTGCAGGAAATGAATTAATTCTATCCACTGCATTTTTTACATCAATAAATACATCGTTAACGTCAAATTCTTGAAGCGTTTCGATAGTTAAAGAACCAGAATTTTCTTGTGAGTTAGATTGAAATCTCTCAATTCCTTGAATACCTTTTAGGTTATCCTCTATTTTTTGTATAACACTCGTTTCTATTTCTTCTGGAGAAGCACCTGGATATATAATAGATACATTTATATTTCTACTTGGTACTTCAGGGAAAAAAGAAGTTTGCATTTTGAAAACTGCTAATATACCTAATCCAAAAACCAAAAGTTTGAATGAAGTGGACCAAATAGGGAATTTAATGAATGATAAAATTAATTTTTGCATTATTTCAGATTTTGATTTTTTTCGAAAGTATTTAAGAAGTGATTTACAATATTTAATAATAATCAAATTACTCAATTACTCAATTACTTTGACTTTTGTACCTTCAATAATATTGACCATAGTTTCAGGTATAACAAGGGTACCTTCTTTCAAACCAGTTATATAAGCAAACTCGGAATCTAATTTAATTACATTAATTAATTTTTTATATAACCTTTCTTCATTAATAACATAAATATATTTATTATTAATTAATGCTTTGCGAGGGAATTTATAAACATCACTAATTTCATTACTCAATAAGTTAACTTTTAGATACATTCCATCTTTTAGCTTATTGTTGTTTAAATTCAAATAAGCTTTGACAGTTTGAGTAAGAGGGTCAATTACATCACTTATTCTATTTATTTTAGCTTCAAAATATAAATTCAAATCATCATTTGATATTTCTACATTAGTTCCAATTTTAATAAAATTTAGTTCGCTTAATGGAATTGAAATATCTAATTCATAGTTATTAGATGAGGCAAATTCACCTAATTTCATACCAGACCTAACTAAACTACCTTGGTCAACAAGACTTTGAATTACTTGTCCATCAAATGGTGCTTTGATAATATATTTGGAAAGTTTTTGTTCAGTTGACAAAATAGAATAATAAAGTTTATAAATCTGTTT
>JBDNHS010000019.1:0-4944 GCA_041688685.1 Kapaibacterium sp. (SeqCode) | reverse complement strand
ACCACCGGCAATGATAGATTTATCGATTGGAGTGTAATCTCTATCTTCTCTATTTCTACGTGGTCTATCTCCGCAATCTCTATTATTTCTGTTGTCTCTGTTATTATCTCTGTTATCACGGCTATCTCCGCCATCTCTATTGTTTCTGCTTTCTCTATCAGCTTCTACATTTGCAGCTTGCTCATCAGTCAATACAGGTGCAATGATCATTGACTCTTTGTCAGTAACCAAATCAATTACTTTTACCTTGATACTATCGCCAATTGCATAAGGAATATTATTGTTATCTAAAACTCCTCTCATTCTACCTTTAGGCATAAATGCGTCAACTTCATTTTCTACAGTTACAACACAACCTTTGTCGTTGATTTGAAGTACAATACCATCATATTCATTTTCTTTATTGAATTTATCAGAATAACTTAACCAAGGATTAGTAGTTAAGTGTTTTAGACTTAAAGCTAAATTTCTTTTTTCTTCAACTACAGATAATACACTTGCTTCAATTTCTTCGCCAACTTTAAGCACATCAGTCATTTTTCTTATTCTTTTAGTCCAAGATAATTCACTAATTCTAAGCAAAGCATCTAACCCAGTTTCTAATTCTACGTAAGCACCAAAATCAACTATTCTTTTAACTTTTCCTTTTACAGTAGAGCCAACAGGGTATTTATTTTCGGCACCCAACCAAGCGTTTGGTTCCAATTCTTTCATACTCAAGCCAACTTTACTTTTAGTTTTATCTAAGTCAATTACCATAGCAGTCAAAACATCACCGACTTTGGCAAAAGAACTAGTATCTTTAATGTGTTGGTTAGATAATTTTGAGATATGAACCAAACCTTCAACACCACCCAAATCAATGAAAACACCAAAAGTTGCAACAGATGTAACTGGACCAGTTATTTTATCACCAACCTTAATATTTTGCCAAAAGCTTTCTTCCAAAACTGCTTTTCTACTAACTACAACACTTTGGGAGATGCTGTCTTCTGTAGGCACTTTCTCAACTTTAACTTGAATTGTATTACCAATCATTGCAATTAATTCGGCATCGTCAATGTTTTTGCCAGAAGATAATAATTTGAAAGGAATAAATACTGGATATCCTTCGAAAGAACCTCTAAGTCCACCAGTTGTTTTTTCTGTTACCACAACATCAAAAGCAGTATTTGAATTTTTGAGCTCAGTTAGTTTCGCTAATAATTCAACTTTATTAGAATTATCAACTATAGTAGTTGGTTGCTCATCTTTTACAATTACAGGCTTACTTAATACAGCTTCTTGGTAAGCTTCATTGCTTACAACTTTCGTTTCAGCAATAGCTTCGACTTTAGTTTCTTCATTTGTTTCAACTTTCGTTTCAGCAACAGCTTCGACTTTAGCTTCTTCATTAGATTCAACTTTCGTTTCAGCAATAGCTTCGACTTTAGTTTCTTCATTTGTTTCAACTTCCGTTTCAGCAATAGCTTCGACTTTAGTTTCCACTTGATTTTCTGTAATGTTGTTTTGATTTTCAGAAGTTGCACTTTCTG
Organism: Kapaibacterium sp. (SeqCode); assembly: GCA_041688685.1. Taxonomy (GTDB): domain Bacteria; phylum Bacteroidota; class Ignavibacteria; order Kapaibacteriales; family UBA2268; genus JBDNHS01. Next base: position 3,409 of record JBDNHS010000019.1, on the reverse strand, counting down.
ATGTAGTTTCAGAACTATTTGTTCCTAAGATTTCATTTTCAGACATTTATCACCCAAGATTATAAGTTATTGCTATGTATTAAATCAAAGCACTTTCCAGTAGATTGACAACAATTGCGATTTATTAGTTTTATATTAATTGACTTAATTAATATATGTAGTTTAAATTTAAAAGTATGATATATAGCATAATTATTAATATAAACCATTATAAGTTACAAAATTACAAAAAAATTATATTTTTTAATCATTAATTTGTAATAATATTCAAATAAATTTATAAAAACTAAATATTTTTCTATCCAAATAACAATAATGATAACATAAAGTTACAATCATAACCTTTATTATTGATTATTATATCTAATTAATGTCATTTTATTTTATTTAATTAATTTTAAGTTTTATAATTAAAAACAATCTATACAAAAAATTACAAATTATATTACACAATAAATTATATAGTAAATTATTCTTAAAATTATTGTGAAATTATTCTTAAAACTAACTTAGAATGCGTGACCTAAGCCAAGATGTATTCTATAATCTGAAATAGCATTATATCTATTAAAAATAAAATCTGGTTTATTTGGTATTGGTCCCTGAATTGGAAGTGCAAAATCCACTCTAAATGGACCTACTGGTGTGTCAAATCTAAACCCAACTCCAGCAGCAACAGCTAATTTAGTAATATAATCAAAATAATTAACAGAAGTTTTATCTTCTTCTACATACCAGCCAAAAGAATTGCCAAAATCTAAAAAGAAAGTAAAGCCTGACTTTGCAATCATATCTGCCAAAAACTCATTTCTATAATTTGGTCGGCTGAACTTATATCTGTATTCAAAACTACCCTCAATAATTGTTTTGCTACCAACGAAATCTTGATAAACTCTATAAACTTCGGGAGATTGTAAGTCCGTTGCAGTTAATTGAGTATATCTTAATCTCCTTGATTCCCAACCTCTTACACTATTGGCTCCACCAGCAAAAAACTGCTTTTCGATTGGTAAATAATTATTATTAAAATCAAATACATAAGTGGCACCAATTCTACCTTTGAAAGCAAAAGCATTTAATTCGCCTGATTGAAAAAATTGATAATGTGCTAATTGAAATCTATAATACTTAGACAAACCTTCGAATATACTATGACCCAAAATGAAATTCCAGCCATCAAAAGAGATATTAGTATAATATCCATTTGTAGGAGAAAAAGGATTATTACGTCTATCGCCCAAAAAAGTAATACCAATAATATTGGAAGTAAGACTATATTTATTTTCTGCTAAGTCTGTATAAGCTTTTAGATTAACAAATTGTCTTAATTGAGCGGTTTGATTATTCAGTGTATCAATCACTAAATTATCCAAAGGTAATTGTCTCTCGAAATCAAAATCTATTAAAATCTGATTAAAATAAGTCTTAGACGGTAATGAAATTGGAAATCTAACAGGAAGTACAATAGAACTAATATTTATTAAATTATTGATTGACCTTCTTGCAAAAGAGGGAGTAAATGAAAACCCAACTTTGGAATTATCCAAATTCCATAATAATGGCTGTGAATAATTAAACCCGACTTGGTAAATCACTTCAGATAACAGCCAGTCATTTATAGAACGATTAATATCTTTAATTGATACATTTGAGAAAAACTTGAAGTTTTGTGCCGCACCCCACCAATTTTTGTGAGATACAGAACCCTCCAGCCCCAAATTCACCAACTCATCAAACGCAGTCTTATTTATAAATGGAGCAATACCCCAATCTTGTTGTTTACTATATTTAGAAGTAATCAAAAAAGATATCAAAGAATCATTTGGCAAATTTTGATTATTTATATCTTCTACTTTACTTCTAGATTTGTTAGAGTCGTTACTTAATTCAATAATTTTATTTTCAGGAATTACAATAGTATCAATAATTACATTTTCAAATAAATTAAGATTTACTAAATTCCTTTGTGTTCTAAATATTTTTTCTTGACTTACCCATTCATCTTCTTTGAAATCTATATATTTTTGTTTAAATCTAAAAGCTAAAGGATTTTGCTTGTTTAGATAGTCTTTATAGATTATTTGCCCTACTTTGTATCTATTACCCACATCAAAATTTATGATAATAACATCTGTATAATTTGTTGTATCCAAAAATACATCTGGCTTTTTGGGATAAGAATAATAATAACCATTATTAAGAAGTATGTCATTTATTTTGTTTACTTCGGTGATTATGTTTATTTCACTAAAATTATCTCCATCTTTGATAAATTTCGCTGTTTCGATTTTCTGTAAAATCAAACTATCAACTGTTTCGAGTCCAGAATATTTATAAGATGATATTTTGAATTTTTGATTTTCTTCAATTTCAAATTCTAAAATATTCTCTTTTGTGCTTTTATCTCCATAAAAATTAAAATTAACATTAGTCAAATGCCAACCGTTTCGATTATAGAAATTTTTGATAGATTCAATATCAATATTTACTCTCTGAATTTCCAAATACCTTAATTCAAATTCTAATCTATCTATATTATTATTCAAGATATTAATAATAGTTTTTGGAGTGATAATATTCTTTTTGCCTTCGATATAATACATCTCAAATATATCTCTAACAAAACTTCTATCTGAAGGTCTATTTGATATTACTTTCATCAAATCAGTACTACTGTAACTAATATTACCTTTGAATACAATTCTATTTATTTCATAATTAGAAGAGTCGAACATAGCTTTGTAAGGCTGTACTTTTATAGTATTTGCTTTTAAGTGATAAATATCATCATTAGAAATAATAATATTTAGAAATAATAATAGTGAAAAGAATATTAATATACTTTTTAAGTTTATCCAATGAGGAATATTGTTGTTATTATATTTTTTGTTTTTGAATATCAATGAAATAAATTTGATATAATATTAATAAGAATTAAAGAAAAGTATTATTAATAATATTTTAAATAATATTATTAATAATAATATTTGCTAAAATAAAAAAAACCTATCAAACCGCAACTAATTATTTTACTAATTAGTTGAAAAACGTTTGAAAGGCTTTAAAAATGTTTAATATTAATTTAAATCTAATAAATAGTAATTATTTTTAGATTTAATAATACAATTCTTCTTCGTCATCGTTATAAAAGTACTCTTCATTAGCCATATCTTCGTATTCTGGCCATAAATCTTCCATTCCTTCAACTAACTCATCAGTATCATCTAATTCCATCAAATTATCAATTACTTGCATTGGAGTACCAACTCTATTTGCATAATCTAATAATTCTTCTTTTGTTGAAGGCCAAGGAGCGTCTTCTAATGTTTTTGCTAATTCTGGTGTCCAAAACATAATTTCCTCTTACAGATTTATTTTTTTTGTTATTTAATTCTTATTAATGTTTGTT
>JBDNHS010000137.1:0-3869 GCA_041688685.1 Kapaibacterium sp. (SeqCode) | reverse complement strand
TTTAATATATTATATTTTTTCAGATTTTCGATATTCGAAAAATACTTTATGATATATTTGATAACTGTTTTGGGTATTCCCCCATTTAAATTGTACATCGAAACGTGGTCTGCGTTATAAGTACACCACCCAATTGCCAATTCTGACAAATCACCCGTTCCAATTACAATTCCATTGACACTATTGGCGAAATCCATCAATATCTGAGTTCTTTCTCTTGCTTGACTATTCTCAAAAACAGTATTCAAACTCTTTTTGTCATAATTCAAATCCCTGAAATGCAACTCTACCGCTTGATTTATAGGTATTTCTAACAAAGAATTAGACAAAAACTGTGCCAGACTTATTGCTGAACTTTTAGTACTCTCAGACGTACCGAAACCAGGCATAGTTATAGCGTAAATATTTTTGGGGTCAATTCCAGACTTTAAAAATGCTATTTGAGTAATCAATAAAGCATAGGTAGAGTCCAATCCACCAGAAACCCCTATTACGACCTTAGACGAATCAACTGGTTTATTAATTTTTTTTAATTTACTTATTAAAGCATTGGATTGTATTTCAATTACGTTCTTTACAAATTCATCACTATTAGTACTCAAATTGAAAAATACATCTTTATTTACTGCCCTCAAAAAATTATTTTGAGCTTCAAAACCACTATATTCAAAAATTATTTCTTTCGCTTTTTTAGATGCTTTAGTTCTGCCAAAGGTATGGTTTTTAGTTCTTTCATTTCTTATGATATCCAAATCAATATCAACTACATTGAACTCACCTTCAAAATTAAATTTATCACTTTCTAATAATATTTCGCCATTTTCTACAATGATATTGTGTCCGGCAAAAGTCAAATCATTTGATGCTTCATACATATTTGACGAACAATAAATATAAGCGGACATAGTTTTGGCAGATTGCATTTTGACCAAATTTCTTCTGTAATCAGACTTGCCAATTACTTCACTACTTGTAGAAAGATTAAAAATCAATTCTGCACCATTGAGAGCAAGGTCATCACTGGGAGGCTTGATTGACCATAAATCTTCACAAATTTCAATTCCAAATTTAAGATAATTGTTTATATTATTTTCATTTTGATTGATTACACTAAACACCAAATCATTGCCAATTATGTATTTATTACCATCTAATAATATATAATCTTCTGTCAAATCATTGGCAGTAGCAAACCACCTTTCTTCATAATATTCTCTTGAGTTTGATAGATAAGTCTTGGCTACAAAGCCCAGAATTTCACCATTATAAATTACAGCTGCAGCATTAAAAATTCTGTTATTTATTTCTAAGGGCAATCCCACAATTAAAATCGAATTTACTTCTTCAGATAATTTTGCTAATTTTAATATACCTAACTTGGAATTTTCTAATATTTCTCTTTGGAATATCAAATCTCCAATTGTGTATCCTGTCAGTGTGAGTTCGGGGAATACTGTAATATTGACATTATTCTGATTTAACTTTTCAAACAAATTTTGTATTTCGAATACATTTTGAGAAATATTGCCCAAATGTATGACTGGTGATACAGTTGCTACTCTAATAAAATTAAAATCATCTGTATTATAATTGATAATATGTTCAAACTTTTGTTGAGACTTTAGTTTGAAATTATGATTGAAATTATGATTGAAATTATTAACTTTATTGTTCTTGGTGTTACTATTAAAAATATTAATATTATTTTTTGGCATATTTTTGCAAAATGAACAAAACTAAAATAGAATTTATGATTTTTTTTTCCAATTACATAACTATTTTTTATTTTTTTATATGGTAAGCACTATAATTATTAATTATTTAATTGATTAAGTTCAAAATTTAATTATTTAATATTAATAAATCCAAATATTAAATTTTAAAAATTTATAACTATTTAGTTTTGAGTTTAAAAATAAAACAAATAATAATACTTTATCAAATAAAAACAAATAGCAAATAAAATAAATATAACAAGATTTAGAAATAGTATTTACAATTGTACTTGTCAAAATGATAAAATACAAATGACATACTATACATGCTAATTAACACTTAAAAACTTTTTTGGGGAGAATTTATGGCAGTTTTTGAAATAGAAAGTAACGGTTTGATTGAAAGCACTGTAATTTATTATAATGGTCAACAAATAATTGGTATTAAAGAGATATTTTTAAATTTAGATGAAGATGGGACTTTCGACTCAATTATCAAATACGCTGGTAAAGATGGTAACATTCACACCAAAAATATTTTTAGTGATTATTTACATGAGTTACAGACCTCTGAACCATCAATGACAGAAGAAGAAAGCGAAAACTTGAGACCATTAACAATAGAAAGCGACGGAAGTATTGAAAGTACCGTTGTCGCTATTGATGATTTCGAACAAGATGGTATAATAAATTTACTTGTGCATATAGTTGCGCCTGATGTTAAAGAAAAAAGTGGGTTTAATCCATTCAAAAAGAAAGAGGAATACACGAGTTCAAGTTTAGTGAAATTTGTTGCAGAAGTTACTTTTAGAAATGAAGATGATTCGCAGTCAAGTGAAAAAGTATTTTAAATAATGAACTTTTTTCATTGATAGAATTAATATATTTGGTGTAATTTATTGAATATAAAATAAATTATGTTTTTTTTTGTCTTTCATTTAGAATTATACTTTTAGAAAATAATAAAAGAGTTAAAAATATGAATTTACATAAATTTTATAAAGATTTTACTTTCAGTTCAAAACAATTGATTTTTATAGTATCAATTTTTACGATATTACTACTTCCGGACTTAGCAGAAGCACGTCGAGGCGGAGGTTTTGGGGGTGGTAGGTCATTTGGTTCTTCACGTTCATTTGGTAGCAATAGATCATTTTCTTCAAAGGGTTCTCGAATTCAAAACCGTTCCAATACTCAAGGTATGAGAAATAATAGTTTTGGTTCTCGACCACGTTCGAGTTTTGGTGGAAATCAACTAAATTCAAAAAGAGATTACACAAGTAGATATGGACGTCCTCGTAAAACTGAAACGGTTTCTGGTGTTGGCTTAAATGGTGGCAGACAAAATTATTCAGTTAACAGTTATGGTGGTGCTTTTGGTGGATATTCATCTGGCTTGATGACAGGATATTTGATGGGACATACAAGCATGCTTTGGTTTACTCCATTTCACCCAGCATTTTATTTCTCAAGACCACATTATGTATCTGGAGCCAATGGGAAAACGGAAGTATTTCCTCCAACTTTTTCATTCGGCAAATTACTTTTTGCACTTATGATTTTGGGGATAATTATATATGTTATTATGCAATTAATCAAAAATAAATCAAGTGTAAATAGAGAATATCAATCCAAATCATCTTTTGGCTAATTAATTTGCTAATCAATTGGATGATTAATTAGTTGATTAATTATAAATTTTTTGTGGATTTTTAAGGGACAGGTTAGTTAACTTGTCCTTTTTTTGTGGGGTTTGATAATTGTTGTTTTGATAAAACATTGCTAAATGATCTATAATTTTGAATATATAAACATTACATAAAAAAAATAAAAAATAACACGAAAAAAGCATAAAACTTTTAGATTTTATGCCTTAAATAACTTTAAAACAAAGTTTATATTTATTCCATAACTATATTTTTTGAGCTCTAGAGCCACAAAGTTTGAATTTAGCACCTCACTTTCATCAAAGCACTGAACTACAGTTTTTTGGGAAGGTGCTGTTGGTGGCTGTTGTTCTGTCTGTCGTCACGATAATAGTAGTTTTAAATCGTCAAATTCTTCATTTGTCAACTTTGGTTTCTTTAAACCTTGCACTTGCCAAAGTCTGCTTTGTTTTATTTTGTCCTTTGTTGAAAAATTACCCAACCAATT
>JBDNHS010000018.1:0-2394 GCA_041688685.1 Kapaibacterium sp. (SeqCode) | reverse complement strand
TATAAGAGCAATCAGGATCCCATTTTTTAATCATTAAATTTACCATACTCATAGGACGCCCGGCTATGACTGATGAACTTGGAGCAAATTTCTTTCCTGGAAAGTCTAGTTCTGAAACCCACTGACAATTTAATTTATTTTGTGATACAATACAATCAACCAAATGTCTAGAAAACCAATCATTAAGTCCTACAAATCTACACAGAGGATTTATTTGTAAATATTTAACTGAAAAGCATCCAACAATCATTCTACATCTGTTATGCATGAAACCCGTCTTTTTAATTTCTTGTATTGATGCATCTATAATTAAAAATCCTGTTTTAGAATCCATCATTAGTTCCCATTCTTGATACGCTTGGGAATTACGTTTAGATTTAAATTTAGTATTTGAACCAGTATAATTATCTAACCAATTTAATTTATTAAATCGTTCATCAATATGGAAATCATATGAATTACAATTAGGTAAAAAACGATTTAAGGTTAAATAATAATCTCTCCAAATGATTTGATTTATTAGTTGGATTGAATTACCTAATTTTGATATTAATTCTTCATAGAATTCTCGTTCAGATATTGTTCCAAAATTTAAATGAGCGGATATTCTAGTGGTAGAATATGATAAAGTATCTCTTTTTTCATTATATTCTTTAAAATTTGCTAGTTTTTTTAAAATGATTAATGCATTAGAGCGTCCACCGAATTCAACTGGTTCATAATCCTTATGAATATTTTCGTTCCAAAAAACGTCAATGTCATTAATATCTATTGATTTTGTTAAATTTAATTTTTTTGGAATAAAATTAATTTTTTTGTTAATAGATTTATTAAATTTTAACTTAAATTTTAACATATTCTTTCTAAAAGCTCCATATTGTTTATACGGAGTTTTATCTTCTTTTAAAAGTAAATTCATTGAACACAAAGTATAATCATCGTCTGACACCATGACTGAAACATCATTATGTTGTGCAGTTTTCTTAATTAAATTATCTCTTTCGATAGAGTATTGTGAAAAATCTTCATTAAATCCCAAGCATATACTTGATTTGGAATAGGTTTTAGAATTTTGCAAAGATTTTATAATATACAAAAGAACATTAATTGGTTTTCCATAAAAAATATATAATTTAGATTTTAATTTTTTAATAGAAGTGTCTAATTCTTTTAAACTTTCACAAATAAATCTCAATACTGGAAAACTAATATAATTTTTATTTTTTGAGTTTATGTCTGTTTGATAGGGGTCAAATATAAATATTGGAATTATATTTTTACAATTTGCCGATAATTTTATTAATCCACGATTATCCTCAATCCTTAAATCTCTTCTAAATATAAATATTCCAATATCATATTTTGGAGTTAATTTTTTACTATTAGAACTATATTCACTCATTTATTTATTTATAATAAATATATATTAAAATAATTATATTTAATTTACAAAAAATTAAGTTTATTTCATATTCATCAAAATAACTACAAGTAATACTAACACTATTAATTTAAAATAAAATGTATTATAAAATGCAGTTGTTTGTTCCGAATTCTCAAATGTTTCAGTTATTCCTAACATAACATTTGCACCACTAGATGGATTATTGGTATATAATACAGATGCTTGGGAATTATAGACTTTAATTGTATCCTGTGTTGGCATAATTACAGGAATATTGGAATTTGAAACAGTAGATGAACTTTCAGACGATGCTCCAAAATTAAAATTAAAATCTCCACTCATACTCAAGTCATCCGAACTAGAACCAGAACTAGAACCAATTGATTTAAATGGATTCGAAACTGTGATCTTTTTAGCTGGTTTTTTAACATAAGAACACGATTTTAAGTTCGTAATTAAAAGTTGCAAGTCAATCATTAAATTATCTGAATGACTTTTAAGAACATCCATTTTATTTAAAAAACACGGCAAGTCTACAAAAATGGTATCTGCTTTACATTGTTCGGATTTAGAAGGTGGAGATGGTGTTGGAATTGGTTTGGTTTGTGGAGAATTTTCAGATATAGTCGTGCCACCAGAGGGTTGAGCTGGAAGTCCTGGAATTTCTGGTGATGGTGCTGGCATTGGTGATGGTGCTGGTGCTGGCATTGGTTCTTGTTCTGAATTTTCACTAATAACTTGTTCTGCTTCAATTGCTGGATCAGGTTGTGGATTAAGCTTACAAGCAGATGATGTTTTTTTAACACACATAACATTATTTTGTTTAGTAGAAGTTAAATCAGTAATTGTATTCCTCAATGTACAAGAGGAACTTGAATTATCAAAATCGAACCCTATACAAGAACCTTCAGATTTACATTGAGTTTTACAATTAGCTAATGTCGAATTGGGAATAGAAGAACCAATCGAATTTCCCGTTATTTGCACAT
>JBDNHS010000136.1:0-8285 GCA_041688685.1 Kapaibacterium sp. (SeqCode) | reverse complement strand
TTTTAATTTTTTATTTTTTCTCTTGTAAATTTAAGTAGATCTTGTTTGTTTTTGAAATAGTGGAATTTGTTTTCAAAATCGGAGTTTAACTCAATAACTTCAATTTTGTTTTTTAACTGATTAAATGTAAGTTCTGAATACTCTAAATATAACCTTGAACTTTTGTAATTAACATTATAAAAATCTAAATTTTCTAAGTCTGTAAAATTATTAAGATAAACAAATTCTATTAAATCAAATTCACTTGTTATGTAAGTTTCTGATATTGTTTCAATTACTTCAATTACTTCAATATTTTCAACTTCAATTACTTCAATACTTTCAACTTCAATTACTTCAGAAACTTCAATTACTCTTTTTTTAGATCTTAAAACAATTTCATTTGGAAAAACTTTTTTATTTTTCAATTTTTTTGTTGCAATTTTTGGAGTTAATTTTTTAGGTTCAATTTCATTAAACGATGCAACAGAAATTTCATTGTTTTTTTCTGATTCAAATTGATTGATATGATTTTGAATATTTAAAATATTTTCTGATTCAAATTCAATTTCATTGTAACCGTGATCCCCACACCCAAAAATAAAATTGTTATCAAAAATAATTTCTTTAAATGAGTTAGTTAATTCTAAATTTATACTTTCATTATTTGTTTTTAACATTTTAAAATATTTATTGCTTATCGTAAATTTATAATCTAATTGTAAACAATTTAATTTAAAAGTCTGTAAATTATTATCATTATTATTATCAATAACAAGCTCTTTTTTATTCAAATCAAAAGTTAAAAAATGATGATCCTTTAAATATTTAAGATTAGGAATTTCTAAGTTCATTTTTAATTTTAATTTGTTAAAATAATTATTATACATTTTAAATGAATCTTGTTTTTCAGAAATATAGATTTTTTCAGTTCCTTCTGATTTTAATAAAAATGTTCCAATTTTATCAATACTTTTGTAAATTTCTACATTACTATAATTAATAAATTGAATTAATGATAAACAACTGATTGCACAATCTTTTATATTAGTTTGTTTTTTTAATATAATGTAACCATTTGTAATAATTCTTTCAGAATTTGAAATGTAAAAATAATTTAATGTTTCTCTGAATCCATCAATTTTTAAACTTTTATATTGATTAATCATTTCTCTAATTTCTTTATTATCCAAAGATCCACAGAGTTCAAATTTGTTTAAATCAATTTCTGATTTATTATAACAAAAATCTATTAAAGCAGTATAATTATTTATTATTTCACAGCTAAATCTTTTATAATGAATCTCTAATGTATCAACTAACATCAAGAAACTAAGATCATCTAATTTTGTATGTTTAAACAAATTTGCAATTTGTTTAAGCTGATCATTTTTAAATCCAAAATTTGGAAATTGATTTGTATTTTTAAAATACATAGATTTTTTTAAATCAAAATCTGTAATTATAATATCTTCAGAATCAAAAACAATTGATCCATATTTAATATTTAATTTAAAATATTTCTCTAAAACTTCTCTGATAAACATATTGCACCCTCTGAATTATTTGAATAAAATTATTCTTTTTCTAATATACGATTAAATATAAATAATGTTTCAAATGCAATATGAAATTATTTATATCAAAAATTATATTATATACAAAGTATATAATATGTAAGTAGTTAAATAATATAAGTAAATTTAATTTAATTTTATTTCGTTTCTTTTGAAACATTATAAAAGTAAAAACGTATTCTATATTGTAAACAAATTACACTTCTAAAATTACTTAATTTAAGGGATATTAAAATGCAAATTGTAGAAAAAAACAAAGCAATAAGAAAAATACAAAAGTTGTATAAAGGTATAACTATTAAAGCTCATAAAAGTGATTGGAATAGTAGCAAAGTTGAAATTTTAGTTGATGCTTCTTCTATTAATAACTACATTGTTGATTTTGATTTTAGTTTTGATAAAGGTTTGCAAAGAAAGAACACTAATGATAATTTAACACAGCTTGCAATAGATTTAAGAGATAAAATAATGCTTATTGTATTAAATGGAATCCGTTACTATGAAACAGGCGACTATGGAACACAGCCGAGCGAATACTGGACTTTGGAATTTGTAAAATCATAAACTTCATTAAGGGAGTTTTAACTCCCTTAATTTTTCTTTTGCGTGGAGGCAAAAAATGAAAAAACAAAAATTCTGGACTTTTGAAAAATATGTAATAATTTACTTTATTGCAGCAATTTTATTAAGTAGTTATTTAGATCATCAAATTTTAGAAAAATTAAATTTCTAAAAAAAAATAATGTTGCATTTGAAACATTGTTATCTTAATTTCGTATTCTAAATAAACAACAAAAGACTTTTTAAAAAATAATTGCGTGGAGGCAAAAAATGAGTAAATTAATAAATTGTAGTGCAGTAGATTATAAAGTAGTTATTGATTTTAAACAACAAAAGATACAGGTTATTATTATTGATAATGATACTATAAATTTATATGGGTTAAGTAATATCCGTTCAAATAATTCAAAATCAATAAATTATGATCAATTTCATTGGGGTTATGAAATTACTTACACTACCCAACAAAATTTAAATGAAATATTAAAACTTCTAAAAATTAATGGTGCAGGTAAAAAATACATTAATGCTCTAAAAAGTAATGATGAAGTTACTATTTACGTCTCAAATCGTGGACTATAAAAACAAACAAACAGGGGCTTAATTGCCCCTATTTTTTTATTTTATTTTATTTTCGTTGCATTTGAAACATTATTATCTTAATTTCGTATTCTAATTAAACAACAAAAGACTTTTAAAAAATAATTGCGTGGAGGCAAAAAATGAGTAAAATATTAAAATTGGGTAAATTGCAAAAAGTTCTCGATGGTGGTGATTTTAAAAAAGAAAGCGACGAATTACTTTCAAAAATTTATTTTGACCAAAATATGCCCTCACCTTATTCTGATTATATTGATAGTAGAATAAAAACAAAAGTGAGAAAATGGAAAAATAATAGATTAAAAAAGCAAGGTATATCGGCTTTTGATGTAAGTATAATTACTGATATAAATGGTAACCGTTTTTAATTAAACAAACTTGAACCAGGGGCTTAATCGCCCCTATTTTAATAAAACTATATTAGTATTTTTTTTAAACAATAATAGGGTACAAAATGAATAAAGTTTACAAAAATTCAAATTCTGATGAATTAAGAGTATTTAATTCTAATGATATAGTTGTTTCTAAATTATCTGATTGTTACGATTCAGATGGTCAAGTATTATCTTATTCAGATACGACTGCATACATAGAAGATGCAGACGAAAACATTACTTATGCTTTTGAAAATTATGATGAATTTATGGAATTAGTTGATTCAGGAATGGAAATTTTAGGAGAAGAAACTGTAAAAGTTATTACAGAATATAACGGCAGTAATTGGAAAACTTATTTTTTCTCAAGTGAATTTGATGATCGTGGAATTTGGGAAGAATACAATGAATTTAAATTTATCAAATTTATTTCAAATTATTCATATTTAAATAAAGCTTTAATAAAAAAAGATAAGAAATATTATTTAATTTTTGGTTCAAAAAGTGAATGTGAACTTGAAGAAATTACAAAAAAACAATACTTAGAGTATAAAAACAATTAAACTAACTTAATCCAGGGGCTTAATTGCCTCTGATTTTTTTAATTTAAACAAAAGTAATTAAAATGAATCAAACAGAAATTACCTTTACAAACAATATCATTGAAGATTTTGTAACATACTGGGAAAATGGTGCAGTTTGGATGACGGAGCAATGGTGTACTATTTTAGATGAAGATTTATCTAAATATGATTATAGGCAAAACTCTGATATAGTTGGAGCAAGAGCAGTCTGTAGAGTTGGGTTATTGACAAAACATTTTGATAATGTGCAGCTTGCTTGGACTATTGAATTTGACGAATATGGGAGAGGCACAAAAAAGAAATTCCCACAATTCCAAAAAGATGGTACATTCATCGGGCTTGTATAAATTAAAACTAAATACTTCTAAACAAACTTAATACAGGGGCTTAACGCCCTTATTTTTTTAAAAATAATAGGAATAAAAAGAAATGAAAGATGTATATTTAATTAATGGTTCTGTGGTTACAATTCACAAGATCGGTAAAGTAAAGAAGAATAATTTTTTTAATATTACTGCTGAAGTTTTATTTAAGAATCAAGTAATTAACAAACTAAATAGCTTTGAAATTGAAAAAATAGCAACTCCTTTACAGTCCATAGAAAAACATTTTAACAAGTTATATAATACTTCATTTTCTAAACAAACTTAATCCACCGGAGCAAGAATGAGTTATTTATTATGGCTTGAAAATCATTTCTTGTGGGTACAGGATAATATGGGTTTACTCATTATTTCAATTAGTGCCTTAATAATTGTGCCAATTAAAATATATGAATTAATCCAAATAAAGTTTTTCCCATCTTTACCAAATTTAGATTTTAATTATGAAGAGCGAAATGAGGAACATCTACGCCAGCAAGCACGGTTTTTTAAAATGCGTGATGACTATATAAAAGCGTGTAATGATTTAAAAGATTCAAGCTATTTTAAAAATTGTAATAATTTAAAAGAGGGAAAAAATAAATATTATGTTTATGCAAAAAAAATGCACCCAGATAATGGAGGCAATATGAATGAATTTATTGAAATGAAAAAACAATACGATAAACTTCTAAACAAACTAAATACAGGGGCTTAAATGCCCTTATTTTTTTAAAAATAATAGGAATAAAAAGAAATGAAAACTTATAAAAAAAACAAATTTGTTGATATTGGAGGTTATATAATCAATATAAATAATATTATATATATTGCTAAAGAAAAAAATAGAACTCATACTTTTGGTGGAGGTTATCCGAGTTCACCAAAACAATATAACTTTACTGTATGGTTTAAAGGCAAGAGTAGTTTAAACTTGTCAGAATCTTCTTATGATATACTTCTAAACAAACTTAACTCACCGGAGCAAGAATGACTGAAACAGAATTAACAAAAGAAGAGATATTTGGACTTAGGGACTATCTACAATTAACTATAGATGATTTTTGTGCTGATGTCGGAATTAATAGAAGTACATATTATAGAATGCAAGGTGGTCAAAAAATTAATAAAAAAGTTAGTTTATTGGTCCAATATAAGTATGGAAAGGTACTTACAAAAATAGAAGATAGCAAAAAAAAACTGCCATAAGACGTTTCTTTGTTTATGGCAGTCTTGTGTTTCATTCCGTTATGTGAAATTTGCACAGTTGATTTTAATTGACGTTTTCTTTGTCAAAATATTTGTTGCTGATTTTTTCAAATAACGTCTCTGTGAGAATTGCACCAAAAGACCCTCCAACCATACTCATACCTTTTTTGAGACCGTCAGCGTTCTTTTTACTGACTTTAAATTTATTCATTTTGGCTAAAGATACGATCTCTGATGATGACACTTCTGGAATTTCTACAAAATTCATTTTTGTCTTACAAAGCTCATATTTTTCTTTTAAATCGTTAAATTCCTCTTCGCTACCTCCATAATCTGGGTGCAACTTTTTGGCATAAGCAAAATATACTTCTTTTGCCTCTTCTTCATTACTACATTTTTCAAAATAATCCATACTAAACTCGCTTTTTTTAGTCTTTAAATACGTTAATTGTTTGATTTGCTAATGTTTTCTTTGTCTTAAATCTATTTTTTATAAATTTGGCATCTCCACCACGTTCAATTTCAATAAAATAATCGTGTTCGTGTTCATAATCTGATTCGCCCTTAAATCCTTTGCCGTCTTTTCTGTAGTGATAAACAAATATTAAACTTACTTTTGGGAATTGGTGCTTCAATGATAAAACTTCTTCTGTCTTGAGTTTCCCTCTTGCCTTTATTTTTGAAACTGAATCAATAATACAATATTTATATTTTCCAGTATTCAATCTTTTAACTAATTCTGTCCACTTTTCATTCTCCAAAAATTCAACTCTGGTCTTGCACCAGGGGAACGAAGTAATTATTTTCATATCCCTAATTTTTTGCTGAAGTGTACCACCAGCGACATCTTCTTCAAAGTTTGAATAAAGCACTCTGCCGTGTTTTGAAAGGATTGCCGATAATTTCAATAACCAAGATGATTTACCAGCACCAGGTTTCCCAGCAACTCCCATTGTCCATTGTGCATCGGAGGGCATAAATTCAATCCAATTTCTGTATGCTTTTGGCAATAAAGTTGGTTTTACTTTTATTTTTGTTGCTTCAAAAAGTTTCATTTTACTACTTTCGTTATTTAATCAATTTAGTCAATAAATACCCAATCCCAATCCCTACACATATCAAAAAGAAATCCGACATCAATTTGTTTACTTTATCCCAAAATGTTGGTTCATTTTCAATTGTAGTCTGAATTTTTGTATTTATTAGTTTTAATGTGTCTAATTCTCTTCCAATTCTCAACTTAAAATCATTATTTGGATAGGCATAAGAAAATGAAATTGTATCATATTTCCACCTGTCAAGATAAATTCTTTTCAAAATTGTATCTTTTTTCGCTTCAAATGGTCTGGTTAGTATCACAGTATCATTTTTGTACCTTATTTCTGGCTTACCATTAAGAGTAAATGTATCTAAGCGACTAAGATATAAAGTATCTCTAAAAATAACCTCCTGCCGTGAAATTTCATCACAGCAAGAAGTCATTGCGAGTAGTAGTAGAGAGAGAAATATTTTTGTTTTTGTTGTCATTAATTAAACGATGCTTTAGATGGATTTTTCTTTCTAAATGTTTTTGCTTTTTTACGAGCTGCAGTTATTTTTTTAGATGAACTTGAATTTACAATGTTGTCTCTATAAGAAACAACTTTTTCACCTGATGTCCTAACTTCAACAGGTTTACATTTTTTGCCAGTTTCTCTAACATAACTACCATCTAACATTCTTTTTCTTTTACATAACTTACCGTCTTTTGCCAATTCTACAATATAGAATTTTGAAGATTTTGATGCTCCTCTTTTTGCAAATGATTTTTTAGCTGCTGCACTTCTTTTTACGGACTTCTTTGCCATAACTTTTACCTTTTAAAATATATTGATTAATTACCATTTTTCGATAGGGCATTTCTGATTCGCTAATTTTGTTTTCAAATCCACAAAACAAATACAAACTTTGCATTGGCGTGTTGGTCTGAATAAATTAACGCAGGAATTACACAAATTTAATCTTTTCTCTTTTTCTACTTTGCTCGCTAACATTTCCATAAAACTAATCTTTTAATTTTCTAATTTATTTCAACTTCTTTTGAATATTCTTTTTGACATCTTGCCCAAATCTTTTGTAAGTATAATATGCTCCAATCGTACCAGCCGTAATCAATACAATATTAAAAACCGTCCCAAACGATGGTATTCTCAAATCTGACAAACTCGGATAATCAATAAATAAATAATTTTTTGCTGATAAAGTCCGGTTAATTTGAACTATTCCCTCAACAGTTTTTCCATTAGTTAATTTCTGTGAGGCATTTCCCTCAATTGTAGTAAATCCAACTATATTTCCTTTGGCATCTCTATTTACTTTCTCCACAAATCCAACGTGTCCTTTACCTAATCCTCTGGAATAGAAAAATACACTCCCAATAACAGGGTAAGTCAAAATGGGTATCTTGTTTTTTTCTGCTTTGTTCATCAATTGCACAGTTGAAGCACTTCCCAATGTTGGTGGCAATTTCAAAAAAAATGGAAACGTAAGATTTAACATATTACTTACAAATTTAGCACAATAAGCTTCCCCTTTGTCCACTCTACTTGGGTCAAACATCTTTTGTATTTCATCAATGCAAGATGACCTATTCGGTTTTTTAGGATCTTCGTAGCACCCAAGAAATTTTGAGGCATTGCTCAATAGTGCGTCTGCTAAATTTAATAATTCCATTTTTTAATTCTCTAATTTTGTGTTGCCAGAATTTTTTAAATAATAAGGTTCACAAGTTTTTGTAAGTTCCAGATTATCATAGTACAAGTTTTTTAAAACCAAACCACTTGCCATAGAAGTTGCTAAATATACTCCAATTGTCTTTAATGTTTTTAGTTTCTTATTTTTTACTTGCTTGTGAAAGGCATAAGCACTAATTCCACCTACGGCAGTTGTAGTTACTAATGCTGTCATTCCAAATTTTTGTATGTGTTTATCACACTCTACATTATTAATTCCTACCATAATAACCTCTTACTTCTTATTAATTTATAATTATTTAATTTA
>JBDNHS010000135.1:0-1289 GCA_041688685.1 Kapaibacterium sp. (SeqCode) | reverse complement strand
TATACTTTTTAATTAATAAACAATTAAGTTACTCTGTAATATTTTTTATTTTGGCAATTCTCACAAAAGAATCAGCAATTCTTTTATTACCAGCATTCGTTGTAATTTTTATTTTTAGTGAATTTTCACCAATCAAGAAATTATTCTATATTTTGGCTATTCTGTTTATTTATTTTTTAGTAAATTATATTATTAGAAATTTTATTGTTTCTGATACTCCTAATTATGTTTGGCTACCAACTATCGAAAATCTGATTTTTAATTTATCAAGAAAAAGAACATACATTAGTTTTGCTGCTTCTTTTGGCTTAATTGGTATTTTGATGTTAGTTGGCTTTTGGAAATTCATAAATATCGTAATTAAGAACAAAGTTAGAGATAATAGTATCTTGGAATTAAATTCATACTCTATCATTCAGCAACAGTATTTAGTATTGATTAGTTGTATGTTTGGTTATTCTGCTTTTTTGAGTTATGCTCTATTCTCTGCATATTTTGGAGGTAATTACTTCATACCATTTTATTTTATAATGTTACCATTAGCAGGGTATTATTTACAGCATAATAATTTAAAAATATTCAATATTTCTTAAACAAATGCAAATTAATTTCTTAAAATTTTTATGTAAATTCAAATTTTCTTAAATTGATTTTTTTACTTTTACAAATGACAGAAATTGGAAATATTAAATAATTTAAATGACTTGAATAATTTGAATATTCAAGATAATGTAATAAAAACTGCTATAATTATGGCAGGTGGTTCTGGAGAAAGATTTTGGCCCTTGAGCAAACAAACAAATCCCAAACAATTATTAAAATTAATTAACCCAGATAAAACAATGCTCGAAGAAAGTATTGATAGGATTTTGGGCATAATTCCAAGTGAAAATATATTTATTATCACTGGAGAAAAAATTTTAGATAAAATCAAATCTATTGTCAAAACAATTCCAGAGGAAAACATTATAGCAGAGCCGCACAAAAGAAATACAGCTCCTTGTTTGGCACTTGCTTCTTCTGTAATTTTATCTAAATTCAAAAGTCAAATCCAAGCTAACAAAAATATTAAAATTGTTACTGCCGTTCTGACTTCAGACCATATTATGACACCTGTCCAAAAATTTCAAGATGATGTAAATAATGCACTAAATTTTGCTGCTTTTAATGATTCAATTGTTACCATTGGTATTACTCCAACAAGTCCTGAAACTGGATTTGGTTACATCGAATTAGGTGAGAAGATTGAAAACGATGTAGATTCAATTAATTCAAT
Source organism: Kapaibacterium sp. (SeqCode) (assembly GCA_041688685.1). Lineage (GTDB taxonomy): Bacteria > Bacteroidota > Ignavibacteria > Kapaibacteriales > UBA2268 > JBDNHS01. Next base: position 13 of record JBDNHS010000135.1, on the reverse strand, counting down.
TAATTCAATTAAT
>JBDNHS010000134.1:0-3311 GCA_041688685.1 Kapaibacterium sp. (SeqCode) | reverse complement strand
TATGGATAATGATGAAAACAATCCAAATAACATAAATAATACTGCAATTTTTGCAGCAGGTTGTTTTTGGTGTATAGAAGCAGTCTTTCAAAGAGTTGATGGAGTTGAAAGTGTAACTTCAGGATATATTGGTGGCGATGAAGATAATCCAACTTACGAACAAATTTGTACAGGTACAACTAACCACGCTGAAGGTTTAAAAATCGTTTATAATCCCGACAAAATTAGTTATTCTGAGTTGTTAGAAATATTTTGGACGACCCACGACCCTACTACTTTAAACAGACAAGGTAATGATGTTGGTACTCAGTACAGGTCTGCTATTTTTTATTTAGATGATGAACAAAAAGAATTAGCAAAATATTTTAAAGATAAATTAAATGCAGATAATATTTATGAAAAACCAATTATAACTGAAATTGTAAAAGCAACAAAATTTTATAATGCAGAAAATTACCATCAAAATTATTACAATCAAAACAAAAATCAACCTTATTGTAGTTTTGTAATTACTCCCAAAGTTGAAAAACTTAAAAAAATATTTGGGGATAAACTTAAAAAATAAAAGTTGAAATAAAATTTAATAAGAATAAAAAAAAGATATCATAAAATAAATTATAATATCTTTTTTTTGAATATTTTTAATTATATAACATTTAATTCAAATTTAACATTCTTTTTAAACTCTTGACTTGTGGGAATATTGGTAAGAGTATTATCTGAATTATTATCTGAATTATCATCTGAATTTTCCTTGTTGGTCACTTTTTCGTCAGTATTAAAATCTACCAAATCACCATACATTTTATAATTTTCAAATTTGTTCAAAAATATTTTATATTTTTCCTTTTTTAAGTTTTCCGGTGCTGAAAACAGAACACTAATATAGTTATCTGTCCAACCTTTCCACAAACCTAAATCCGAATTATATATTTCGGGAATAATGTTTTGGTTAGTAAATAAATTATTATTATCGAATTCAATTCTTTTTATTTGTGACAAATCTCGCAATCTACTATTTCTACTTTTTCTGACATCCATCGGTACAACACCATCCATTAAAACTGCTTTAGTATTTTCTCGCTCTGAATAAGTAAAAACATGTAAGTAAGTTATTGGCAAAGATTCTAAAAACTCGTATGTTTCTAAAAAATGTTCCTCAGTTTCGCCAGGGAAACCAACTATGACATCAACGCCAATTGCACAGTTATTAATTTTAGATGTAATATAGTTAATTAAATTATTATAGTCTTTTGTTTGGTACCTTCTCTTCATTTTTCGCAATATTTCTGGTGAACCACTTTGTAAAGGTATATGAAAATGATTACAAAATGACTCAGATTCAGATATAATATCAACTATTTCATTTTTAAGGAGATTTGGTTCTATAGATGAAATTCTGTATCTCATATCTAATGGTTCATCTTCAATTAATTTTACTACATCGTAAAATTTATTTACGACTTTGCCACTCTCATCATAATTTTTGAAATCTCCAAGATTTATGCCTGAAAGAACTACTTCTTTGAAACCATTATTCTTTAATTCTACTAATTCATTTTTGATTTTATTGATGTCAATACTTCTACTATTACCTCTTGCAAGTGGAATAGTACAGAAAGTACAGTGGTAGTCACAACCATCTTGTATTTTCAATACTGCTCTTGTTCTTCCTGCATTATCCGAAACTGCAGAAGTATGAAAGTCTAATTCTTCGCCTTGAATATTTGATACAAAAATTTTAGCTTCAGAGTATTTTTCAAATTTAGTTATAAATTTTGTTACTTCAAATTTTTCTTTTGTTCCTATTACAGCATCAACGCCTTCAATTTTTGCAAGAACTTCTGGTTGTAATTGGGCATAGCAGCCCATGACTCCAACAAAAGCATTTGGAGATTTTTTTAGTGCCTGTCTAACTACTTTGCGACAGTCTGCATCGGCTCTATGAGTTACAGTGCAAGTATTTACTAAAACTATGTCACTTTCGTCTTCAAATTCAACTATATTATGACCCAAATCTTCAAATTGTTTACTGAGTCTTGAAATATCAGCTAAATTTACTTTGCAACCCAAATTATAAAAAGAGACTCTCATAAAGTTATTATTTATTTTTAAATTATCTAATTTGATTTTATAAATTTTATAAACGATTATATTTAATAATTATAATAATAATTATTAAATAACAAAACTTACAAAGTCAATTTATGTAAAAATCATTGTTGTATAAGATACCAAGAACTCTTCATTTAAATTCTCGGTATAATAGTGATCAATTAATGTACCTTTTAATCCAGGAAAAAAATAAAGTCCACTATAAAAAGGTGCAAATCCACAAATCCTAAAATCTTTATTTTTTTTAAACATTATAGTTTTATATTGATTTAAATCATTATCTGTAAAAGTTTTTATTACTTCTTTTTCGAAATTAATATAATTATCTTTTTTGAAATTATAATAATTTTTATTATCTTTTATTTCATTTAAATTATCATTTTTATTTGATAAGTCACCAAATTTTACTCCAATATGTGACATATCACCACTGGACAAAAATAAAACTTTTTTGTACTTTGCTTTAATATTATTTTTAATTATATTCGTTAATGTATCATAAATATTTTGGTCTAATTTATGATCAAAACTTCCCGTAAGAATTGGTAAAATATTAATTTGACTTTCTTTATTCAAAAAAGATATAAAAGTATTATGTAATTCTATTGAATGTTCATCTTTATGTGCAAGATTATCAATTTTAATATATTTTTCAATTTCATTCACTTCGCTTTTATCAAAAGCAACATTTTTGTTATTTAGTGCTTTACTACAATCATCTAATATGTTATTTATTAATTCATTGTCAGTAAAAGTGTTATTAAGTGGAGTAGAATAGTTTTTGTCACATAACATAAATAATGAACTATTTACAAAGTGAGCTGTACCAAAATATACTACCAAATCATATTCTAAATCAGAAATATAATTAAAAATATTTGCATAAGCTTCAGTTACATTTTGATTTGAATAGTAGTCAAGATGGGGTGCAAAAATTAAATTAAAATCAGATTTGAAATTATTTTTTATATCTAACTTTTTTTGTTTAAGAATATGTGAAATATCTCTAATAAATTTCGGCTCGTCTGATGAATATAGTATATCTTCACAAATATTTAGTCTATTTATTAATTTTGAGTAATTATTAAGCTCTATTAATTTATTTGAAGATTTAATATTTTCAAGTAAAAGATACTTGTCTAATTCTAATACAATATTAGTTAAATTATTAATATCAATATGTTCATCTAATAATT
>JBDNHS010000133.1:0-1419 GCA_041688685.1 Kapaibacterium sp. (SeqCode) | reverse complement strand
GAAGATAAAGTACAAAAAATGACAAAAGGTGTTTGTCCAATTTATGAACCAGGTTTAGAGCATTTGATGCAAAAGAATATCAAAGAGAAAAGACTTTCTTTTACAACAGACTTGAATACAACTGTTCTAAATTCACAAATTATATTTATGTGTTTGCCAACACCACCGAATGAAGATGGCTCTGCTGATCTTGATTATGTATTAAATATGGCAAATGAAATTGCAACATTACTCAAAAAAGAAAACAATAAAGAATTCAAAATTTTAGTGAATAAAAGTACTGTACCGGTTGGTACTGCTTCTAAGGTTAGAGCAATTTTGGATAATATTTATCCAGATAATAATTTAGAAGTAGTGAGCAATCCAGAATTTTTGGCAGAGGGTTATGCAGTCGAAGATGCACTAAAACCAGATAGAGTTGTGATTGGAACGAGAAGCCCGAAAGTTGAAGAGATTATGAGAGATTTATACGAACCATTTTTAAGAAATGGCAATCCTATATATTTTATGGACGAAAAAAGTGCAGAAGTAACTAAATATGCTGCCAATTCATTTTTGGCTGTAAAGATTTCATTTGTTAATGATTTAGCAAGGTACGCAGAAACTGTTGGTGCTGACATCGAAAAAATTAGAATTGGAATTGGGTCTGATAGTAGAATAGGCAAAAAACACCTTTACCCTGGATTGGGTTATGGTGGCTCTTGTTTCCCAAAAGATGTAAAAGCATTAGTATATTCATCTAATGAGCATAACTCTACATTACAATTAGTAAAATTAGCACAAGAAATTAATAACACACAAATTGATTATTTTTTGGATAAATTGTTTAATTATTTCAAAAATGATATTGAAGGAAAAACTTTTGCAATTTGGGGACTTGCTTTCAAACCAAACACAGATGATGTTAGAGAAGCACCAGCTTTTTCTGTAATAAATAAATTGTTGTCAAAAGGTGCTAAGATAAGAGTATATGACCAAGAAGCAATTGAAAATACAAAAGAAATTTATGGTGATAAGTTAATTTACACAGAAGATCCGTATCAATGTGCTGAAGATGCAGACGCTTTATTAGTTATAACAGAATGGCTAATTTTCAGAAAACCAGACTTTAATAAATTAGGTAATTTATTAAAGAATAAAGTAATTTTTGATGGTCGTAATTTATATGATAATAATGAATTAGCTAATTTAGGATTTAAGTATTTTAGTATAGGACGTAAATCAGTTGAATAAATAAATATATTCTAAATATTCTCAGTTTTTTTAGTTTTTTTTAGCCACTGTATAATAATTATCATCTATTTGATTAATATTATACAGTGTTTTTTTTTATAATGGGTTAGTTGAGTTTATAGAAGAATCTTTTCAAAAATTTAATTGAATAATATTTTGATTGAATTAAATATTATTTACGAGGTT
>JBDNHS010000132.1:0-4185 GCA_041688685.1 Kapaibacterium sp. (SeqCode) | reverse complement strand
ATATATAAATTAAAAAAATAAAAAAATAATAATTTATAATGAATTGTGAAAATAAATAATAACTTAAAAGAAGTAAATTTATAAATGTTTTTTACAAAGATAATATATAAACTTAATATATATTATGAATAACTCTAATCAAATAATAGAAGAATTTAAAGGCGGGATGGGTGCTGTAGCCGGCGGCGATTCATTTGGTTCTGGTGCATTTGGTGGTTCTCGTGGTTCATCATCTCGTTCTCCATCTTCCACATCTCAAGGAGGAAGTAAGAAATATGGAAGTTCAGGTTATGCATCGGTCAGTCCTATTACAGGTTCTATGTCCGGATTAGCAAATACAATAGTAAAACCTGGTGCTAAAACTGGTACTTATACCGGTGGTAGTTTTGGAGGGGATGGGCGTTATGTAGTAGGTTTCCCTGGAATAAAACCTGGTTCAAATCTTCCTGCAAGTTCAGAACCATCTTTATATATGAAACCAAAGCCATTAGATGTTAAACCAAGATTCTTTAATGGACAAACATTACAAGATGTTACCTTACCATATGGAATGCCAGAAAAACATATTACTTCTGGTATTCCCGGTCCAATTATTGGAAATAAATATGATAATGTAAACTATAATCGGGCAACAAAATTAAGAGGGCCAAAATTTCCTTATGGGGTTAATTTGAGAGATAAGAATTTAACAGGATATTATGGATATCAAGGACAAGGTTATTGGTTAAATCCTTGGTATTGGGGTCTGGGTCCATTTTATCCAATAACTGGACAAATTTTAGATTATCCCGACCCTCCCTATAATTATGAAGACTTGATGCAAAAAGAAATTAATGCCGATAATATGGTTAATACAATTCAAAATCAATTAGCTAATCAATATATGGAAGAAGAAATGAAAAAAGAAGAAAATGAAAGTAAAGAAAATGAAAATAAAGAAAATGAAAACATAGATATAACGGATTCCAAATCAAAGCCAAATTCTAAAGAAAATTTTGAATCTGGTGAACAATCCTGTAATAGAAATAATATTTTAATAATTCTAGCAGTAGTACTTATTATCTATATACTATTAACTATAACAATGTCCAATACTGAAAAAAAATTTAGTTTATAATTTCAAATAATCTTTTAGATATACTCCGTCTTTAATATAATGATTGTATCCTCTCTGGAACCAAAATACAACAGGATAATCATCATGGATATTATTTTCTTTTCTAAATTCCTCATTTGACATTGTTTTAAAATTTAACAAAGATATTTTATTAAACATCTTTTCTAAAAATAGATTTTCTAAATTATATTTTTTTGCAATCCCTATAATTTTTAAAATATTTTCTTTATTTGCTAAACAACAAAAAGTCCCAATATTACAATCAAAAGCATAAAATTTTTGTGAATAATCATAATTCTTTTCTTTATCATATAAATCATATCTTGGAAAACAAAAATCAGTTTTATATAATTCATCACTCATGGCAAATTCATAATCCATAGTTTTAGACATATAATATTATTTTAGTATTTAATATTATATATAATAATCAATTTTTTATTTAATTAGAAAAATATCACGTAATGTTTTTGGATACTTGATACTTAATCCAGATGCAGAAAAATGCCCACCTCCGTCATAAAATCCAGCAATCGTAGATAAATCAGGTGAATTCTTAGTTCCACGCAAAGATATCCACCATTCATTTGCTTTAGGTTCATAAACCCATGTAGCAGAAAAGTCAGGTAGTTTTCCGTTTGCCATAACCTTATTTGCTAATACATTTCCTAAATCGGATCTATCTGCCGTTGTAGTTGTTCCTAACCAAACATTATAGATTGTTCCACCCACATCCATTGTAGCTTCCAGTGCTCTACTAGATGCAATATCCAATTGTTTTTTTTGATATTTGAGCAATAGGACTCCCTCTTGAATTAATAAATTAATTTGTTCATTGCTATAAGATAACAGTCCAGTTATCTTATCTAAATAATAAGGGTCTAACATATTATTTTCAAAAAAAACTTGATTTATTTCTTTAGAATTAGGTATTTTCCAAGCCCATAAATCTCTGTCAGCAACGTATTGTAAGAACCAAGGTTGTAATTGAGTTGGAAAAAAATAATCCCAAGCAATTTGACATCCGGAACGTTCCATATCTAAATATATTTTCAAATTAACAGGACATATATTTTTAAAAAATTCATATGTATCTAAACTTGTTTTATGATGATCTAAAACTACTATGTTTTTTGCTGTTTTACATATTTCAATTAAATAATCAAATTTAGGACATATGTCAACAAAAAGAATATTTTTATTATCGGGTACTAAATTTGGTGAACATCCAGCTTTACAAGCTACTTTTTCTGGTATATCCCTATAATAATTGGCAGCCCATAATGCGGTTGCTCCGTCACTACAAGGACTATGATATACTATAGTATCAAAATCTACTATTTGGCTCATTTTGTGTAATAATTGTTAATAGTTGATGATATTTTTATGATGTATATAATTTTTTAATCAATTTTTATATCCCCCCGCCTATATATTTTAAATTATAAGTTATATTATATATTTTATGGTTAAAACACAGATTAGAAATGTATTTGAGTTTTATGCAACTCAGGAAGAATTAGCTTTATTAACGACATTAAATATTCAACCAGACAAAATTAAAGTTAATATAATAGATATGACATTTTATCAAAAATTAAGCAAACATAATCGTGTTTTTGCAATAGTCGGGTAAACGGATTTATCAACTAAAAAATTAAAAAAATATAATAAATGTCAAATAAAACAATTCAAAAAAAATCTTGTCAAATTAAATATTGTTCACAAAATTTATAAAACAGTTATGGCTTATGGTGTAGGAAAAGCAATTGATGTACCATGAGTTTATCGTCAATTTATTTCTCTTCTTCAGTGCAATAATATACCAATTTATTTTAGTATTAGTTCATCTGGTTCTAATATTGGCTTGTCGGATTCAACATTTTATTTTATCGTCAAAAATATTAAAAAAACAAGATATGTAATTAAAAAATTTGATTGGTCTAAACCAGATAAACATTTGTGTATCAATAAATGTAATATTAAAAAGAAAGTTAAAAAATATAATTCTTGTTCTTCTAGTTCTTCTTGTTCAACAAGTTTATGTACCACTTCAACTTTATCAAGTTCATCAACGTGTACTCCTACATCATTTCCCTGTTCGTCAACAAGTTTTTTTACATCTTGTCCCACATCAAATAAATGTAGTAAAAGTATTAAACCACCAACATGTGCCACTACATCATCAAGTACATCATCGAGTACATCATCAAGTACTTCATCAAGTACTTCAAGTTCACTATCTAATTCTTGTCAATGTTCCAAGTGTTCATCATTTAATTTTTCTGATTTAAATTTATCAAGTTTATTGAGTACTGATTGTAGTGTTCATAAACCAAAAAAGAACAAATTAAAAGCTAAATCAAAAGCTAAATCAAAAGCTAAATCAAAGACCAAACTAAAAATTAAAGATGATTTAAGACAACCACTGTACAAAAAAATAATTAATTATTTTACATAAATATTATTATTTTTTGACCATTAAAAGTATACAACTATTAAATCATATAACCTTTTTTTAAGTAACACAGTCTAAATTTATGGTTTAATAATAGATAATAAAAATTGATTTTAATTTATAATAATTTAAAATTATATATATAAATATACTTAAGTAGATGAGCGACATTATAAATAAAAATATAATAAATGACAATACAATGGATAATAATGCAAAAGATGACAGTATACAAAATCAAGAATGCATAGATACCAATTCAATTAATAATGAAATTCACATGTATAAACAAGCGAGGGGTAGACGTTCAGATACAATAATTTCCGGATTACAATTTAAGACAAAAGATGAATCAAAATCCTTTATTCTAAATATTAAAAAGAAATTTGGAATTGGTGGATGTCAAAAAATGATGGAAGATATGGACAAGGATTTTCCAGTATTTGTATTTACAGGAGATTTGAGGAATAAAATTATTAAAATTCTGGTTGAAACTTATAAATATGATTCAAAATTAATAAAGAAACATGGTTAAATTTTTTATTATACAAAAATTAATCCATGTTGTCTTAACAAATAAGGAAATGTATATAAGAATCCTACTTGTAGT
>JBDNHS010000131.1:0-7243 GCA_041688685.1 Kapaibacterium sp. (SeqCode) | reverse complement strand
TAATAATATATTTATTATTATAATTATAATAGAATGAATAAAGAAAATAAAAAAACTAAGATAACAAAGCCAAACATCCATGAAGAATATTTAAATTAACACGAAAAATTCAAAAAAAAATATGGTGATAAATCTATAGTTTTAATGCAAGTAGGGTCTTTTCATGAATGTTATTCTACTGAATCTATTGGTCCCAATTTGTTCAAGTTATCAGAACTGTTAAACATAGTATGTACTAGAAAGGATAAATCAGTAGATAAAATAGACGAAAAAAATCCGTATATGTTAGGTTTTCCTTCAGTTGCTTTGAGTAAATTTCTTAAAATTTTAATTGATAATCAATTTACGGTTATTGTGATAGACCAAACAACACCAGCTCCTAATCCATTGAGACAAGTTACTGGTATATATTCACCGTCAACTTTTATTGATAATGTCAGCATTGAATCAAAATATTTAATGATTATGTATATTGAAATAAATCAAGCATTAAATTCAACAAAAAATAATATTTCTATAGGAATGTGTTCAATTGATTCATCAACCGGTTCTGTTAATTATTATGAATCACATGGTTCTGGATTAATTGATGAAAACGAAGCATTAGAAGAAGCTCAAAGGTATTATCATTATTTTAGACCAGCTGAATTAATTGTTTATGAAATTGATAATACTAAAACTACTAATGTAAATTTGGAACAAATACAAACAAAAAAGAAAATTATAAATAAAATAGATATTCTACCAAATCAAGTTATGTTTGAATATTCTAGTATAAATCCAGAATATACCAAATTAAATTATCAAATTAAAAATATTGGAAAAATTTATAAAGATTCAGTAGGTATGTCAAATCCTATTGAATTTTTTGATATGGAAAAATTATCTTGTTCTGTGATTGCATTAATTGCTGGTTTTGATTATATTAAACAACATAATGAGAATTTACTTAATGAACTTCAACCACCCAAGTATTTTAATGATCATAAATATATGGTTTTGGCAAACAATGCACAATATCAATTAAATATTGTTGATTATTTTAATTATGATTCATTAAATGTCAAATATCAGTCTTTAAACGATATTATTAATAATTGTGTTACTCCAATGGGTAAACGATATCTAAAACAAAGATTATGTGCTCCATTTACAGATGCTAGTGTTATAAATAATTATTATGATTTAACTGATAAACTTATTAAATCTGAAAAAACAGATTCGGTTAGGAGTTATTTAAAATCAATATCGGATTTAGATAAATTATTTAGAAAAATATCTATTAAATTTATTCAACCATATGAACTATTTAATATACATAATTCCTTTGAAAATATTGTTAATATGGTGCAAATACTATTGGGAACTAATCTTAAAACAGATTTATTTAATTTATTTTCCAAAGCAAATATTAATGAATTTAATGAATGTATTTTATATATAACCAATACATTTAATATTGAAAAACTTAAACTTAATAATCTAGTAGAAATTAAAGATTCTTTCTATAACGAAGGAATTCACTTAGATATTGACGAAATTCAATCCAAAATATTAAATGGAAATAACTTTTTAGAAAAAATAGCCAAAGTATTAGAATCATACGATTCGGATTCTACCTTACATATTAAACATAATGATAAAGGCGGATATTATCTACAAACTACACTTAAACGTGGAAAAAAATTAAAATCTATTATTGATAAGGAAAAATCTATTAAAATAGATGAAAAAATAACCTTGAATCCTTTAAACTTAATTTTTACAGAATTAACTGGTACTATGAAAATAACTTATCCAGAATTAAATACACATAGCGATGAAATGGATGAATTATATAATCAATTAAATCAAAAAGTTAAAGAACATTTCTTGAAAGATGTGTTGACAATGTACCATAAATATTCTCCTATGTTTAAAAAACTTATCAATATGATTACACAAATTGATTTAATTGCAAATAATGCTTTTACATCTTGTAAATTTCATTATGTTAGACCTACTCTCAACTCTGAGACTAATGAATCATTTATTAATGTAAAGCAATTAAGACACCCTATTATTGAAAGACTTATTGATTATGAATATGTTCCCCATGATGTAGAACTGAATGAAGAAACAAGAGGAATGATGATTTATGGACCAAATTCAGCAGGCAAATCATCAATAATGAAAGCAATGGGATTATGTTTAATTATGGCTCAATGTGGTCTTTATGTACCTGCACAAGCATTTGAATATAATATATTTACAGCTTTATATACTAGAATATCTGGTGGCGATAATTTATTTAAAGGACAAAGCTCTTTTATGGTAGAAATGAATGAATTAAGAACAATTTTAAAGAAGGCAGATGGTCATAGTATGGTCTTGGGTGATGAGGTATCGTATGGTTCAGAATCGACTTCAGGGACTGCTATCGTCGCTGCCGCGGTTATAAAATTATCAAAATTAGGAACCAAATTTTTATTTGCCAGTCATTTACACGATTTACCGAAATTAAAAGCGATAAAGGAACTAAACAATATAAAATTTGTATATTTATCGGTTGAACAAAAAGACGGGGTATTAGTGTTTAGTCGTAAATTGATGGAAGGTACTGGAGAAGCAATTTACGGTATTACAATTGCAAAATATATTTTAGATGACCCAGAATTTATTCAAACTGCCATTGAATTTAAAAACGAATTATTAGAACAACAAGGAATAAATTATAAACTAATAAATGATAAAAAATCACTATATAATAAAGATATTTATATGGATTCCTGTTATATATGTAGTTCTCAGGAAAAGTTAGAAGCTCATCATATTAACTTTCAAAAAGATTTTAAAAAAACTATTAATGGTTTAATAAATGATAAGAAAACACATTTACTAAAAGATGATAAAGCGAATTTAGTAGTTTTATGTGGAAAGTGTCACGATAAATTACATAATAATGAATTTGAAATTAAAGGATTGACTCAAACTACTAAAGGAGTTAAGGCCATTATTGAATAATTTTAATTAATATTTTATATATAATATTAACTATTTATTCCCCCCATATATTGAAAAAATTGAAAATTTTATGACTTACAACATAAATTTATATAAAATAATCATAGCTAATGAAAACCATAAAAAATTCAAAAATTATTATACTTGAAGATAATAAATTGAATATAGTCAATGCAAACAACAATGATAATGTTGATAATATTCAAGTTATTTTGAAAAAAAATTCTAAACAAAAATGTAAATTTATTGGTTGTATTAAAAAACCACATTTTAATTTACCCAGCGAAAAAAGTGGGTTGTATTGTGCTAAACATAAAGAAGAAGGAATGATTGATGTTGTTCATAAAATATGCGTTGAAAAAGGTTGTACAAAACAACCATCTTTCAATTTACCAACAGAAAAAATAGCTCTATATTGTAAAGCACATGCAACGGATAATATGTTTGATATCAAACATAAAACTTGTGTTGAAGAAGGTTGTTTTGTTAGGGCAAATTTTAACTTAGCAATCGAAAAAAAAGGTTTATATTGTTCAAAACATGCAAAGAAAGGCATGGTAAATGTTATTGCAAAAACATGTATTGAAAAAGATTGTACTATACAACCGAGTTTCAATTTACCTACTGAAAAGACTGGTTTATATTGTGTAAAACATGCAACGGAAAATATGATTGATGTTGTTCATAAAAATTGTATTGAAAAAGGTTGTATAAAAATACCTGCTTTTAATTTCCCCATTGAAAAAAAGGCTTTATATTGTGCAACACATGCAAAAGATGGAATGATTGATGTCAAGAGCAAAAGATGTGAACATGACGCATGTATAAAACGACCTAGTTATAATTTGCCTAATACAAAAACTGCTTTATATTGTAAGGAACATGCATTACCTGACATGATTGATATTAAAAACAAATTATGTATTGAAGATGATTGTTCAAAACGTGCATCCTTTAATTTACCGACCGAAAAAACTGCTAAATATTGTTCAAAACATGCTTCACCAGATATGATTAATCAATGTAGTAAACAATGTGCAGATGATAAATGTACTAAACGACCTACATTTAATTATCCGAGCGAAAAATCTGCTTTATATTGTGTAACACATAAACAACCGACAATGATAGATATTGGTGAAAAATATTGCCAAGACTCTAAATGTAAAGATGACGCATTATATGGTTTAAAAGACAAAAAACCTCAATATTGTTATAAACATCGTAAAGCAGACATGATTAATTTGATTTTGGAAAATAAATGTTCTATTTTTGAATGTGATAAAGAATATGAATTAATATTTTCAGATATCAAATATTGTCTAGAACATTGTCCAAATGATAAAGTGGAAATATCCATTAAAAAGCTTTGTAAATTTTGTGATATTAAAGAAAATTCCGAGTTTATTTGCACTAACTGTAAAAAAGTTATGAATAAAAAGGAATGGGCAATAGTTAGACATTTAAGAAAAATGATTGATGTACCATTTGAATATAATTCAAGTAAAATGTTTCAAGGATGCTCTAAAAAACGTCCTGATGTTTCTTTTGAATTAGACAACTATTGTTTAATAGTTGAAATTGATGAACATAAACATAAGACCTATGGCGATTCTTGTGAATGTGCAAGAATTAATGAAATAGTTAACGGAATTGGAGGAAAATCAGTTATAATAATTCGTTTTAATCCTGACGTTACAAAGAATAAAGGTAAAGCACTAAAATTAAAGTTATATGATAAAGTAGATTTATTAGTGAGTAAAATCAAAGAAGAATTAATAAAAGATTATGATGAATTTATTGTAAAAATAATACAACTTTATTATGACGACAAATTTGAAAAATATCAAGAAATAAAAGAAGAAAATATTACAAAAACCGTATGTATTTAAATAATAATAATTGCAAATATTATAATAAATATTTTTATAATGAATTGACCTATGACAGTGAATCAACATTGGAACCTACAATAATAGCTTTATCAATTGCAAAATATATTTTATTATGACCAGAATTTAAAAATGAATTTATTATAAACTAATAAATGATAAAAAAGAACTATATAACAAAAATATTTATATGAATTCCTGTTATATATGTAGTTATCAGAAAAAGATTTTAAAAAAAACTATTAATGGTTTAATAAATGATAAGAAAAAACATTTATTGAAAGATGATAAAGCTAATTTAGTAGTTTTATGTGGAAAATGCCATTTTTGTTATTATGAATCGAATATAATTAATTTTTAAAGATATATAATTACTCTAAATCAAAAACAAAAACAATATCGACATTTCTATAAAATCTATTTGATTTAAACTGATAATATTCAAATTTTACCTCTGATTTTTTTAGTACTGATTTTATAGGATTTAAATAATGAACTTTAAGATAATCATTTAAATCTGCTTTGGTGATTGAATTTTGAACATATAATCTAGTTCCAGATGATTTAAAATTCCAAGAAAAAGAACCCATATTAAATTCGTTATTTAACGGGGCAATAATACTAAAAAACTTTATTATTGATTTTTTATCTTTTATTGGCAAAGCCTCAGTTGAATATAAAATATTATATAACAAATTTAATTTAGCATGATAAGTATCAAATAATTTTGTATTTAGAGAATGAATCAATGTTTCATCTGCTGTCTCAATTAAATCCCAAATTAGTCCATTTGCATTAGAATTTGATTTGTCATAAAAATTATTCATTTTTATTTTTTGAAGTAAATCTTTATTATTCATTATTATTTTTAATAATGTAAACTTTTTCTTAAATAAATATAATTATAATATTAAAAATAAAATATAATTATGTCAAATACAATAGATTTTTTTCAAACTCCTAACGGATACTCTAATTTTTTAGAAAATTTTAAAGAAACAGATAATATTATATATAATATCATAAATTTTCAAGAACCACAAACTATATATCTTTATGGAATATTTTTAATAATTTTTATTTTTATAAGTGCAAAAATAGACTTTAATTATTCTATTTTAATTGGATTAATATTTTATTCAATATTTATATATTATTTATACACAAATAAAAAAGAAAATTATATTGACGATTTTCAAAAATTAAATACTAAATATGAACTATTAAATACTGACAATAATATATTAAAAAAATATCCTAACATTATCGATTTTTTATATTATATGAGTGAATTTAAAAGTACAAGTCCTTCAATATATTTTAAAATTCAAACATCATTCCAAAATTTTATTTTATTATACGAGGCTTGTTTGCAAGATATTAATTTAATAAATGAAAATTATTCTACACTTGGAATAATTAAAAATAAAATTTTATATACAATTAATTCTTTTTCATTTAATTTATTGAGTAATGTTGGAACTGTTAAATTATATGATATGAGAAAAATTGTTGAAAGTATGCTAAATGATTTCATGAATGAATTATTAGTATTACAAAAAAAAAATATATATTATAATAATTATAACACAAAAACCAAAATTATAAATACAGATAATGTCATACCATCAAATTATTTTGACACCCATAATCAATATGTAAGAAATACTAAACAATACGATATACTTAATTTATTTTTACTCTAAACTAATAAGATTATTTATGCATAAAAATTTTATATAATAAATTTAATATAATACAATAATAAAGTTATGAACAATTTAGACCATTTTTTTAATCAACAATTAGATAGAGATAAAATAGTACTTCCGCAAAACCAAAAGGAATCTGTTGATAACAATTTTGAATTTGTTAAAGGTTCTGATTTTTGTAAAGGATATTATGATCAGACTGTGGCAGAAACAATGTATGTCCGCTTTTACCAAATTGCATTGTTTAATGACTATTCTAAAAAAATTTTAGAAAGTGGAATAGCAATGGTACCTAAAGATGGTAAAAGATGTGTTAAATCATTCCTATTAAGAGGAAAAAGTTCAAAAGGTGCTTGTTTTTTTGATTGGGAAATTTTAGAAATTAAAAATCATAAAATTACGGAAAAAAAATTAAACACATTTATAGAATATTTAAGTTCAAATAAAAATAAAAAATCAAATATTAGAATCAAACATAAATTTTATCCTGTGTATAATTTCGATGATACTGAGCCTCCAACAGGAAATGAAATTAATGAATGTGTTAGCGAACTACTATATAATAGTTAAATTTAACTTTAATAAATAATTTACTTTAAATAATAATTTATATTATATAATATAAATAATGAATAT
>JBDNHS010000017.1:0-2762 GCA_041688685.1 Kapaibacterium sp. (SeqCode) | reverse complement strand
CACGACAGAATTTGGTATGATAAAAACTAATTTTAAAATAATACTAAGATTAATAGATTAATTTTTGTATATTGTGGAATGAGATTAATCAGAAAAATAAAAAAAGAATATATTAAATCATAAAATATTTTGTGAGGAAAAAAAATGTCAATAGACTTCAAAGACCAAATTAAGCAATTAGGTGATAGAGTGCTTAAGTTAAAAGATGCTATCCAAACAGAAGAAGCCACAAAGAATGCTTTTATAATGCCATTTATTAATGCCTTGGGTTATGATGTATTTAATCCTTTAGAAGTAGTACCTGAATATATTACTGATATTGGCACTAAAAAAGGCGAAAAAATAGATTATGCAATAATGAAAGAAGGGCAAACAATAATTTTAATTGAATGCAAACATTGGGCTCAAAATTTAAGTATTCATGATGGACAAATATTAAGATATTTCCATGTTTCTAAAGCTAAATTTGCAATTCTTACAAATGGAATTACATATAAATTCTACACAGATTTAGATGAAGCAAATAAAATGGATGAGAAACCTTTTTTAGAATTTAATATAAATGACATTAAAGAAAATCAATATGAGGAGCTTAAAAAGTTCCACAAAACACATTTTAATGTTGAGAATATTGTTAATTCAGCGAGTGAACTTAAATATACAAAAGAACTTAGAAATATTTTAGAAAATGAACTTAAAAATCCCAGTGCAGAATTTACAAAACATTTTGCAAAACAAGTCTATTCTGGATTGGTAACTGCCAAAGTTTTACAACAATTTAATAACCTATTACAAAGGTCTATACAACAACATATTAGTGATATTATTACTGATAGATTAAAGAATGCTCTTCAAAATGAAACTAAAGATGTAAATACACAAATAAATGATTTGAAACAAGTAACTGAAAATAATTCAATAATTTCTGAATCTAAAATAATAACCACAGAAGAGGAAATAGATGCTTTTGCTATTGTGAAATCTATAATTAGGATGAAAGTTGATGTAAGTAGAATTCTAGCAAAAGATACGGTAAATTATTTCGCAATAAATATAGATAATACTAGAAAACTTATTTGTAGAATATATTTAAATGGTACAAAAAAATATTTTGGATATTTTGATGAGAATAAAGAAATTAAAATCGAGATAAATAATCTGAATGATTTGTACAATTATACAGATGTATTACATAAAATTATTGATTCTTATTTAACTGAATAATCTGTTCATTTTTTATATTTGCAAGAGTTAGTAAATAAATAAAAAAATAAGGAAATAAAATGAAAAAGTTGATTATAATATTAACATTGGTTAGTATATTTTGTTTAAATTTACATGGTCAAACAGCAGAGGAATATTTAGATAGGGGACTTTCAAAAGGTATACTTAAAGATGATAGAGGCGCCATTGCAGATTATAACAAGGCAATTCAGTTGAATCCTAATTATTCAGATGCTTATTATAATAGGGGACTTTCAAAAGTTGAACTTAAAGATTATAGAGGAGCTATTGCTGATTTTACCAAGGCAATTGAGTTAAATCCTAATAATGGGATGGCTTATTCCATTAGGGGAGCATCAAAAGGTGTGGTTGAAGATGATAGAGGTGCCATTGCAGATTATACCAAGGCAATTGAGTTAAATCCTAATTATGCAGATGCATATTTTAATAGGGGACTTTCAAAAGCTGAACTTGAAGATTATAGAGGAGCCATAGCAGATTATACCAAGGCAATTGAGATAAATTCTAATGATGCAGATGCTTATTACAGCAGGGGACTTTCAAAAGCTGAACTTGAAGATTATAGAGGAGCCATAGCAGATTATACCAAGGCAATTGAGTTAAATCCTAATGATGCGGATGCATATTTTAATAGGGGAACTTCTAAATATAATCTTGAAGATTATATAGGAGCCATTGCAGATTATAACAAAGCAATTGATTTAAATCCTAATTATGCACAAGCATATTTTATTAGGGGAGTATCAAAAGCTAAACTTGAAGATTATAGCGGCGCCATAGCAGATTATAACAAGGCAATTGAGATAAATTCTAATGATGCAGATGCTTATTACAGCAGGGGAGTTTCAAAAGGTACGCTTAAAGATTATATAGGATCCCTTGCTGATTTTAACAAGTCAATTGAGTTAAATCCTAATTATGTAGAAGCATATTACAATAGGGAACTTTCAAAAAGTAATCTTGAAGATTATATAGGATCCCTTGCTGATTTTAACAAGGTAATTGAGTTAGATCCGAATTATGCAATGGCATATTTTAATAGGGGACTTTTGAAAATAATGATAAACCAAAAAGACAGTGGTTGCTTAGATTTAAGTAAAGCAGGCGAATTAGGCTATGCCGATGCTTATGAAGCAATTAAAGAATATTGTAAATAATTGGGGGAATGTAGGTGTAAGTCTGGAGTTGACCACGAAAGAAGAAAGGATTTAAGATGACCCCACCCCGTGAAAATAAATTTTCACGACCCGCCCGGAGGCAGGTTTAAAATAAAGAATTTTAGGAAGACGGTCCACCGGTCGTCTCTACATTTAAAAGAAATAATGAAAAAAGAGCGTAATTGAGTGTAGGGTTTTTGGAGGAGAAGCACACCCTAAACCTCCCCAAATCTTAGATTTTGGGAGGGGATAAGAAAATAAAGAGACCACCCCGTCAGACTGCGTCTGCCACCCCTCCATAAAGGGGAATTTAAGAAAAGAGTGTGAATATTGAAGCTTAATAGTTAGTGGATAATAAAT
>JBDNHS010000130.1:0-4555 GCA_041688685.1 Kapaibacterium sp. (SeqCode) | reverse complement strand
TTAGGATTTGCTAAGTCTCAAGGTATGAGTTCTGCTAATAAATTCCCTGGATATGAAATATGGATGAAAGACAGATGTGATGTATTTATTGAAGATTTGTCTAGAACTGTGCTAATTGAGGAGATGCCACAATTCTAATATTACAATAATTAGCTTGCTAATTTATAGCAAGTATTCCGAGATGATTCCCCCACGCTTCCTCCTTCCTCTGGGGGATGATTCTCAAATTGAGTGTTTAAGATGAATGCAATTCATTGTTAAATCCCTTCAATGGGACCACTCTACAAATTAAAAGATTAAAACCAAATTATAAATATAACTAAATTATGGGCAAGTTAGGAAAAATTTCTACAATTAAAAGAGAGTATAATACATCTCAGTTACAAACAATGCAAAGTGGTCTGGCACAAAAAGGAATAACAAGAGTTCCTGGTACAGGGGTTTTCAAATATCCTTACAAAGAGCTAGACGGAAAATATAGAACAGGCTTAGACGTAGATGCCTCTTACATTAAAAGAATTTCAGATCCTACTGAAAAAGAACTAGAGATAGAAAGAGTTAATAAACTTAGAGTAAAGCTTGAAATAGATCTAGGAGATATTGATTTAGGCCCTCGTTCTAAATTCTGGAATTACGGGTTGTCAACCTCAACAGAAGATCAATCTCATGTGCAACCTGTTAAATTGTTGGATGGAGATAATTATTATGATCTTTCAATTCCTTTTCAAGAACTAGCATTTGCTTGGTTAAGAGTACATCCTACAATAGCTTCTTCTTACCAAGCATGGGAAAGAGGAGACTATCCTGCAGAAACACAATTTTACATTGTTGATGATGAAATAGAAAACTCTATTATATTTAAAAAGAAACAATTAATTAATAAAGCAATTGTTAAGTTTGATTCAATGACTCCTGAGAAAAAGCGTAAAGTTGCTAGACTTTTAGGATTACCTGTTTCAGAAGACACAAAAGAAGAAATTGTTTACAACCAAGTAGATAATATGTTGAAGCAATCTGAATTAACTTCTGGTAAATTCCAAGGATTAAATCCTGTAGAAGTATTTAACAGATTCGCTGATATGAAAGAAAACTTGCTACATATAAAAGATTTAGTTAAACAAGCTATAGCACATTCAATTTACAGAATTAAACCTAGTGGTAAAATTTATGAAGGAGAGTTTGAAATTGCAAAAGACGAAGAAGATCTTGTTAAGTTTTTAGTTGACGACGATCATCAAGATGAATTGCTTGTGTTAGAAGGAAAACTTAAGACTAAAAAGCTAGCATCTGTTTAAGGTATAGTTTAAAATATAAAAAAATATGATACCAGTAGATAGTTTATTATATAAGATTGACCAAAGGCTATATAAACTATCTACTAACGAACATCAACAAATTCAATTAGAAGATAAAATTTTAGCATTAAACGAGGCTCAAATAAAACTAATTAAACAAAAGATAAACGGAATTAGTGTAGTCTCAGGAATGGGAATGGGTGCTTTTAAAAAACGACACGAAGATTTACAAAACTTTGTATTAAACTACAATCATCAGCCATTAGACTTAACAGTAGAAGACGCAAGTCTAAATCAATGGTCAGCCGACTTAGATTTATTGTCTCCTAAGTATATGTTTTATGTAGACAGTTATGTTACTGCAGACAAAGGAAGATGCTTAGATAGAAAAATATGTATTAACAGAGATTTATCTAAACATGGAGATCTTCAATTTATATTAAACAACGAGCACTATAAACCTAGTTTTGAATACCAAGAAACATTTAATTTTCTTTCTTCAGATAAAATTTCTGTTTTTTCAGATGGAACTTTTCAACCAAAGAAACTTAATATAATGTACATGCGTTATCCTCTTTACATAAACAAACTAGGGTATGTAATGTTAGACGGAACTCCTTCTACAAACCAAAATTGTGAACTAGAAGAATATCTAGAAGACGAATTACTAGATTTAACTGTACAAAACTTAGCTATGTTCACAGAAAATCAAAGTGCTGTACAAAGTGCACAATATAGAATACAATCAAACGAATAAAATTTTACTAACAATTAAATAAACAAACAATGGCAGATTTTTCATTAACCACGTTATTCGTGGTTCCAGTAGGACAGGTTGCTCTTCCTAGCTCTGGTTCAACCCAAGACTTGACAGCAGGTCAGTTGGGTATTTTTAAAAGCAACTATTCAATAGCCACAGGACTAAGTCCCTTTGTTGACTCTCCTTACTTTTATGTAGCTCAGGGCAGAGCTAACACTTATTTGCAGTCTTCTAAAAGATCAGATAAAATTGCAACTAATGGCTCAAATGTTTCTGAATGGTACAAAGTATCAGGATGTTCTACGCCTTCTTTACAAATTACAGATGTAACTAACTTTAATGTACAAGCAGGAGAAGATGTTACTTTAACCTTACGTGCTCATTCTAGTTATCTAGACACTTTGTATTTCAACGGGTTTACAAGATCGGTAACAGTTGCTGCACCTTGTTTGGACTGTGGAGATGATCCTTGTGACAATGTTGACGCTAACGCTCTTATTAATGCTTTAATTACTAAGTTAACAACAAGTGGTCCTGGTATTAATCCAGACAACATTACTTTATCTCAATTTTATACATTTCAAAATGTAGAAGGAACTACTTTACGTATTTCTGCAAAGCCTTTAACAAAATATGGTGTTCCATGTGATGTTTCTGCATTTCCTTTTGAATATGATAGAATGTTTTTTAGAACATTTGTATATTCTGGTCCTGCAACAACAGCTGACTTTATTGTTGCTGATAATTGTAACATTGTAGCTACACCAGTAATCATACAGCGTTCTTCTTATGCTACAGGTACTGCTGAAGAAATTATTCAATTAGAAAAAAATTACTACAGCTACCAAGCAGGTTACTTAAAGCATCTTTACAGAATGGTTGGGTATAACCAAAACTTTGAAAGCTATGTAAACAACGGAACCACTTACGATACCTATTACATTAGATTTAATGATATAGATAAAGCAGCTTACCAGTGGGGTGATTATGTTCAACAAGATTCAATAGTGATTATTGCAGTTCCTAAAACACAAGTAGATGGAGCAGCAAATTTTGTTGGAAACGAAATTTCAAACATATTAGAATCAGCGCTAGGAGCTGTTATAGATAACAATGCATGTATAACAACTACAAGCACTACAAGTTCTGTACCAGCATCAACAACCTCAACTACCTCTACTCTTATACCATAAGAATAGTTTATAGAAGATTAACTAAAGGGGAAGGGAATAATTTCCTTCTCCTTTTTTATTAAAAAAAAATCAAACAAATGGCATATACAAAGCTGGACATTTTAGTAGTCCCTACATATAATGTAAACACTCTTGCAATTGTAGACTCTTCTACATACCCAAATGATCCTCCTAGTGTGTCAGGAGCAACAATTGATATTAATGTTCCAACAGTTGGACTTGTTAGTCTTCCTTTTATTGTAGGAGGGACTACTAATATTTTTACATCATTTACTCTAGGAATTTCTACTTTAGACGAATTAGAAGCACTCCCTGATGGACTTTATAATTTAAAATATTCTGTATTTCCGAATAATTTAAATTTTGTAAGTAAAAGCATAATGCGTGTAGACAAATTACAAGAAAAATTTGATCAAGCTTTTATGCAATTAGATATGATGGAATGTGACGGAGCTATTAGAACACAAAGTAAAGTGGAGCTAAACACAATTTATTTTTTTATACAAGGCTCTATTGCTTCTGCTAATAATTGTTCCACTGTCATTTCTTCAAAATTATATAAAAAAGCAGAAAGCATGTTAAATAATTTTATTAAAAACAATTGTGGTTGTTCAGGCAATAACTACCAACGTAACTTTAATTAACATGGGACAAAATTGTAATTCATGCGGAACTAGTGTAGGGTGTGGTTGCCAATTAACAGATGGACTATGTGCAGCCTGTATTTCTAAAATTAATAAATAATAAATATGTTAACACCAAGATTAACAAATTGTTTAGAACAGTCTAGCATAATAAATTTAATAGAAAACATAGATTGTAAGATAGCAGAAATAGCTGTTGATTTGTATTACAATACAATCTACATGCTTAATAATTCTGTTAAGCCTGATTTAATGTCTGATTTATTAAATTACAAAAGAATTCTTATTTTTAAGTATTCTAATTCTGATTATGCAACTAATTTGTCTTTTGGTGAGCTTGTTACAATAGAAGATATTGCTGGCAAAGTAAAACTATTAACATTAAATTGTAAAAAAGCCCCTTGTGCTTCAGATCCTTGTGACACAACTACCACTACTACTACAAGCACACAACCTACCACTACAACCACAAGTACAACCATACAACCAAGTACAACTACAACAACAATACAGCCTACTACAACCACTACAACAACAACTATACAACCAACTACGACAACTACGACAACTACAACAACACCAGCACTCACAACTACTACAACTACTACTAGTATTATTTATAATTGCTTTATTACAGGAAATGCTGTTTTAATACCAACTACT
>JBDNHS010000129.1:0-2771 GCA_041688685.1 Kapaibacterium sp. (SeqCode) | reverse complement strand
TACTAAATAATAAATTATGTCTTCAACAATTACAGCAATTGCACATTATTTACCACCTACTATTTATGGTAATGATTATTTTGAAAAATATTTAAAAACTAATGATGAGTGGATTGTAGAAAGGACAGGTATTAAACAAAGAAGATTTGCAACAGAAGGTGCAACATCAGATTTGATTGTTCCTGCTGCAAAAGAAATAATGGAGAAAAAAGGTTTAAGACCAGAAGATATTGATTGTATTATTGTTGCAACCGTTACACCTGACCATTTATTTCCTTCTACAGCCGCTTTAGTTCAACATAAATTAGGACTTACCAAGGCTTGGGGATTTGATTTATCTGCCGCCTGCTCTGGATTTATTTTTGCATTAGTAACTGCAGCACGGTTAGTAGATTCTGGTGCAGTCAAAAATGTTTTATTGTGTGGTGCTGACAAAATGAGTTCTATTTTGAATTTTGATGATAGGTCTCAAGCAATTTTATTTGGTGATGGTGCTGGTGTTTGTTTAATAGAAAAATCAAAAGATGATAAATATGGGGTAATGGACCACATATTAAGAGTTGATGGTGGTGGCGGTCATTATTTAAAACAAGTAGCTGGCGGTAGTGCCAAGCCTGCTTCGATAGAAACTGTACAAAATAAAGAACATTACATTTATCAAGATGGACAAGCAGTATTCAAGTATGCTGTAAAAGGAATGGCTGATGTTTCTAAAGAAATTATGGATAAAAATAATCTTACCTCTGATGATGTCGCTTGGTTAGTCCCACATCAAGCAAATCTAAGAATAATCAGTGCTACAGCCAACAGAATGGGTTTGAGTATGGACAAAGTAGTTGTTAATATTGATAAATATGGAAATACTACCGCTGGTACAATCCCAATTTGTTTATCAGAATTGCATCAAAATGGGCAACTTAAAAATGGTGATAATTTAATTTTATCAAGCTTCGGAGCTGGATTTACTTGGGGGAGTATTTATCTTAAATGGGGTGTGGAATAATATGATTAGCCTACTTTTTTCTGGACAAGGTTCTCAATATGTTGGTATGTTGAAAGATTATTACGAAAACTGTGAAAGTTCAAAGAAAATCATAGATAATGCTGATGAAATATTAGGATATAAATTAAGCGATATAATGTTTAATGGTCCAATCGAAGTTCTTACTGAAACAAGATATACTCAACCTGCATTATTTGTTCATAGTGTTGTAGTATTCGAAAAAATTAAAAATAATATAGATTTTAGTTCTGTAGCGGGTCATTCAATAGGTGAGTATGCTGCCTTATATGCTTCTGGCGTATTATCGTTTGAAGATGCATTGAAATTAGTATCGATTAGAGCTGGACTGATGTTTGAAATAGGGCAAAACTTCCCAGGTACTATGTTTGCTGTAGTAGGTATGGATGACGAAAAATTAATTGAACTTGCAAATCAACTAAATATTGTTGATGATAAATTGGACAAGGTAATTGTACCAGCCAATTTTAATAGTCCTGGACAAGTTGTTATTTCTGGTTCTAAAGATTATTTAAAAGAAAAAGCAATTGAATTTAAAAATAATGGTGCTAAAATCATTAAAGAATTGAATGTCAGCGGTGCTTTCCATTCGCCTTTAATGAAACCTGTAAAAGAAACTTTAGATGTCCAAATTGATTTAACTAATTTTAATGATGCTCAAAAACCAGTATTTGTAAATTTGAATGCTGAGAAATTAACAAGTTCTATAGAAATCAAAAAATCATTAAAGTTGCAAGTTGTTTGCTCTGTTCTTTGGACTCAAATTCTAAAAAATATGCAAGCAGATGGTACTAATGAATTTATTGAAGTGGGACCCTCTAATGTTTTGCAAGGACTTGTTAAAAGAACTCTTACTGATGTTTCAATATCTGGTTTTGATAAGTATAGCGATTTAGAAAAATTAGTATAAATTTATTAACAGTTTTGTTATTAACTAAAAATTAACTTAATTTTACGTTTTAGATTTTAGTTAATGTTAATTAAGTGTATTTTGAATTTTTTTTCTATTAACAAAATATAATACAATTAAACTTAATTATAAATATTAAAATTTGTTTTTAAAAGTGTTAAACATAAAAATAAAGAATTGAAATGACTTTTGATTTTAAAAATAAAATAGTTGTTGTAACTGGTGGAAACAAAGGCATTGGGAAAGGAATAGTTGATTTATTCGTTCAAAATGGTGCTAGAGTTTATGTTTTGGGCAGAAGTGTGGTTGAAAACTCAGAATTAATTGAAGACAAGACAATTAATATAATTAATTTGAAAGTTGATATATCTAATTACGAAGATATTCAAACAACTTTCACTAAAATAATAAATGCAGAAAAAAGAATTGATGTGTTAGTTAATAATGCTGGAATAACAAAAGATAATTTGTTATTGAGATTAAATGAAAGTGACTGGGATAATGTTATTGATATTAATCTAAAGGGTGCTTTTAATACTATCAAAGCTGTTGTAAAACAAATGATGTCTCAACGATATGGAAAGATAGTTAATGTTGGTTCTATTGTTGGGCAAACGGGCAATGCTGGTCAGATAAATTATTCTGCTTCTAAGTCCGGTTTGATTGGGCTGACAAAATCAGTTGCAAAAGAATTAGCAAGTAGAAACGTCTACACGAATTTAGTAGCTCCTGGGTTTATTCAAACTGATATGACAGATAAATTAAATGAAGAGCAAATTAAAAGTTATTCAGAAAGTATTCCTCTAAAAAGATTAGGAAAAGTTGAAGATGTTGCGAATT
>JBDNHS010000128.1:0-4945 GCA_041688685.1 Kapaibacterium sp. (SeqCode) | reverse complement strand
TTATTTATTTAATAATAGTTTATTATTTGAATATCAATACCTTTTCTTGGAATAGTAAATAACTACTATACTTGATATTAATGTGGTATATATAGAATTACCCAAAACAAAATATACAAAGTAGTTGTAAAAACTAAAATTTAGAATTCTTTGGTCAAAGAAATAAAACACCAAATTAGAAATAATTGAAAATATAAAAATTAAAAAAGTGAATTTGAATTTAGATAAAATCAATATTGACTTACCTTCATCGTAATAAAATCCGGCAAGGAAAACTACAAATAATTTTGAAATTGAAGTTAGTCCATAAATTTCATTATTTAGTAAATCGAAAATAAGACATAAGATAAAACTAAATATTAAGCCACTAAATCTTCCTTCTTTAATTGTAACCAAAATTGAAATTATCAACAATAAATCTGGAATTATACCAAAAACTTCAATATAATTTAATACATATATGTGTATAAAAATTAATAGAAACCCAAATCCAAAATACTTTGAATATTTTCTATATATATTTACATCATTTTTTTCAAAATTGATTTTCATTCAGTTTTTTATTTTGAGTTTCTTTTTTCTTTTAAAATTATTATTAGAATTATTTATTAGAACTATTTGTTGATTTTGTTAATTCTATCAATCAAATCTAAAATAATATTATTTTTTTCTACAT
Organism: Kapaibacterium sp. (SeqCode); assembly: GCA_041688685.1. Classification (GTDB taxonomy): domain Bacteria; phylum Bacteroidota; class Ignavibacteria; order Kapaibacteriales; family UBA2268; genus JBDNHS01. The sequence continues at coordinate 4,269 of JBDNHS010000128.1, read as the reverse complement.
TAGGAAGTTTTTTATCAATAAATAATTGTTCTAAATTGTAAAAATCCACAAAAGGTTTTACTTTAATTGTATAAAACAAACTTCCATTAATATTTTCTACTTTAATTATTTTGCCGACTGGGATTTCATTTGGATATTTATTCGAAAAATCTGAGGTTATAATTATATCATCAACTTTTACATCATAAGAAACAGGGATATTCTTAATTTCAAAAACATTATCAACACCACTCCAGACTAAAATTCCATTAATAGCATTTCTTTGGATTTTGATAGCGATAGAAATGTGTTTATTTCTTATTATTTCTAATATTGAATAGTTTGAACTTACAAAATTTATGACACCTACCAAACCTGCGTCAGTACGGCAACTCATACCAAATTTGACACTATCTTCTATTCCTTTGTCAAGAATAAAGAAACTTCTTAATGAAACGTTGGACTTGCCCACAACTTCGGCAGAGATATAGTCTTTTGTTTCTTTTTCTCTGAAATTTAATAATTCACGTAGTTTTTCATTTTCTAATTGTACTACTCTTGCGTTTGTAATTTCATTAGACAAGAATAAATTCAAATCTCTTAAGGCTCTATTTTCACTTTTTAATATAATGGGATTATTAATAAATGAAAATGACTCTTGAGTCCAACCCAAATAATTTACAATTAATGAACGAAAGCCACCAAGATAAATACTATCAGAATTATAGATAAGAAATAAACATAAGATATTTAAAATTAGAAATGTTAAATAATCTTTGAATTTATAAAAAAATGATATGAGTTTATCCATTTAAGAATTTTGGATTAGTTTTAATATAACTTATTTATAACTAACTGTTTTTGTTATGCTAAATTATGTTTATAGTTGAATTAGATAATTAATAATTTAATAATATGATAATTAGTATCTATTATTTTTAATCATAACACCTTCGTATTCTGCCAAATTTTCTAAAACTTTACCTGTGCCTCTGACAACAGCTAATAATGGTTCGTCTGGCACGTGTACAGGAAGATTTGTTTCAATTCTTATTTTTTCGTCTAATCCTTTCAATAATGCACCACCACCAGTAAGTATTATACCTCTTTCATAAATATCAGCAGACAATTCGGGTGGGCTATCCTCTAATAATTTGAAGATTGCTTGAATTATTTCATTGATAACACTTGATAATGCATCTCTGATTTGGGCAGAAGTTACAATTTTTGCTGTTGGAATACCAGTTACTAAATCTCTACCTCTAACTTCTATTTCTAATTCTTCTTCTAATTCAACCGCACTACCAACTTGTTTTTTGATTTCTTCACCAGACCTATCACCAATGATTAGATTATGATTTTTTTTGAAGTATTGTATTATAGCTTCGGTCATTTCGTCACCAGCAATTCTAATACTTTGATGGCTTACTATACCCGCATAAGATATAATTGCAATCTCGGTAGTACCACCACCAATATCAACAATCAAATTACCAACGGGGTCGTGAACATTAAGACCAACACCAATTGCAGATGCCATTGGTTCAGCAATAAGATATACTTCTTTTGCTCCTGCGTGTTCGCAACTATCACGAACAGCTCTTTTTTCTACTTCTGTAATTCCAGATGGTACACAAACAACAACTCTTCTCACAGAATTCCAGTTATTAGCAACTTTTTTGATAAAAGCTCTTAACATACCTTCAGTAATTTCAAAGTTGGCAATAGCACCGTCCATCAATGGTCTTTCAATTGCGATGTCTTTATGAGTCTTCCCTAACATAGCTTGCGCCTCGCTACCAATTGCAATGATATTTTTGGTAGTTCTGTCATAAGCTACTATTGTTGGCTCATTTAAAACTACACCTTTTCCTTTAGCCCAGATTAAAGTATTTGCTGTTCCTAAATCAATTGCCAAGTCATTAGAGAAGAAATCAAATAAACCCATTTTACACCAATTTTTATTTTCTTTTTTTTACAATTTTAATATTTACAAATTTAATTCTATATTATTTAATATAATTAATTTTTTCAAATTATTTAAATAAATTTAATACTCAACATAAAATTCTAAATACAGAAATGTGAAATTTATCAATTACTTACTAAACTTTATACTTAAACAGACGATTATAAATATAGATAATTAATGTAAATTTATAAAAAGATAAATAATATTAGATTTAGGCTATAAATTAACTCTTCATTAATATTTTTTCATTTAAGTAGTTTTTCTGATTTATAGGAATTTTAGATTAGTTAAATTGCTAATGTTGAAAGAGCAAATGAATAATTTTTAATATACTGAGAAAAATATTGGAAAAAAACAAAGCTAAGCACTTAAATTTACTAAAAATTTATTTTAAACTTTTAAATTAAGTTTTTCAATTTGTATCAAATTAACATGGAGGTTAGCAATGAAACAAATATCAGATAAACAAATAAATAATATAAACAGCAATAATTATACTTATAATAACATTAAAAATTATAATTATTCCGAAATAGATTTTCTACAAAATTTATCGGCGGCGAGAGAAAGTTCTCTACTTTCAAAATTTAATAGAATAAAATTAAATATTGAAAAATTAAATGAAAGTTTAAAAGGGTTTGAGGGAGTAGAAGAAGAATTTAAGAAAATTGAAGAAAATTTGAATGATGAAAAAATAAAATATCAAAAATTATTAATTCAAATAAATAATATTAGAAATTCTAATATTAAAGAAGAGTTAAGCAATAATATTGAGAATATTCTAAACGGAAAATTAATCACTCAAACAATTTCTTATTATTCTGATACAGACTTTTATGTAAATGTTTTAGAAAACAACTCTATAAGCATTGCAAAAAGTAAACAAATTTTGAAAAAAAACAATAAATCTAAATTTGATGATAATAAAATTCAAAGAAACAATAGTTATAGTAATGAATATCTTTTGTTTTAATTATTTAAAATATTCTAAGGAGAGAGGCATTTCGATTAAACTTTATTGATTAATTGGATAATTCAAGGAAGAATATGGGTTGTCAAATTATCTTAGGATATTTGGCAACCTTTTTTTTTATTTTAAAAATATTAGCTTATAAATATTCGCTATTATGACCTATTTTGATTAAATCATTAACTGTTTTGACAGGAAAGAATAATTCATCACCCAAATCTACAAAAATAGTATTCCAATCAGCCATAGTCCCATTCCATAATCCAGGGTATTCGTAAGATTTGATTTTTTGAGAGAAATAATCTTTTTCTACTACCATTCCCAAATTATTATCTTTAAATTTCTCTAAATCATATTTAGTGTTATCATATTTAGTGAAATTGACAACCATAAAAACTGGATTAAAGTATTTTGAATTATTAATTATTTCAGAATATTTTTCTTTATTAATTTGACTTAATTCTACAATTTGTTTTGAATATAGAGAATTATAAATCTGCTTAATAGTATCTAACTCAATAAGAGTATCATTATTCGCAGCTTTATTTGTAGATTTGTTAATAAATTCGTTAGTAATTTTGTTAGTAATTTTGTTAGTGAAGAAGGGTCCCCCACCTGGTTCTCCAGTATTTTTTACCATAGCAGCAACTCTTATTGGTCTATCTAATAAATAAATTAATAAATTTATTTTCTGATTTTCATCAATAGTTAATGTTTTTTCGAGATAATCTTGAAAAAGGTATTGATTTACAAAATTTTCAATTTCACCTATAATTGAAGCACTTATTTTATCATTTTCTAAAATTGACAAATATTCATCTATTTGTTGTTTTATTGATTTTGTAAATCCAATGATTAACTTTACATTTTCATTAAATTTACTTTGAAAAGTAAAATTTGGAATATTATCAATATTTCTAATAAATATATAAGGCTCATTTATTTTTTGAATATTATACAAAAGTGCTCCGTGCCCTCCTGCTCTGAGTAATAAATTTCCATCACTGTCTTTGACCAAATTATGTTTTTCATTAAATGCTAATGAATTTGTATTAAGATATTGTTCACTAAATTCGACTTTAGTATTTTGATGGGATGAATTATTTAAGAGTGTTTGAAAATTATTTAAATAATTCATATTAATTGAAAATTCAATTTTTATTTGATGTTTAGAATTCAAATTACTGTCAAAAATCAAGTTTTCATTTTCGATGATATGTTCTTCGAAAGCAGTAACGGTATTTAAAGTATTTTGTGAGTTAGCAGTTATGTGAAAAGGAACGATACCTTTAGGCAAATTTGAGTAGCCCAAACCTTTGATATTACTATATGTTTCAATTTCACCTAT
>JBDNHS010000127.1:0-7683 GCA_041688685.1 Kapaibacterium sp. (SeqCode) | reverse complement strand
TCAAAAAAATAGTTTTAATATCAATAAATTTTAATAAGGAGATAGCCATTCCATCTTTGACGTTAAATTTCTTTAATTCTAATCCATTTCTAGAATAATATAAACCATTATCTGTTAACGTTCCATCAACATCAAAAACAACTACTTTTATATTTTTTAATAAATCTATCTCTATTTTTTTCAAGTTGTCAATTTTATAATTAATTTTGTAATTGGTATTTCAAACGTTTTTATAAAGAATTTATTTCTTTTTTTTTGCAAATTATAACTAATCAATTAAATGACTAATAAAAAGTATTTTATTTTATATATAACAATTTTAGAAGAATATTTTGATACTTTTATAGCTATCATTTCAGATTTAAATTTTAATGGTGTGGTGGAAGGTATGGATGTACTTGAAATATACTTTGATGAAGAAAATTGGTCTGATGAAATTGAAGATAAAATAAAAGAATTGACAACTGATATAGATTTTGAATACAAAGTATTAAAACAAAATACTATTGAAGATAAAAATTGGAATGAAGAGTGGGAAAAACACGTTACAGTTGTACAAGTATCTGATAAGATTGCCATAACTCCTTCTTGGCGAAAAGATGAAAATAATTCAGAAATAAAAGTAATTATTGACCCTAAAATGTCATTTGGCACTGGGCATCATAGTAGCACAAAGTTAGTTTCTGAATTAATGGAAGATAATATTATAAAAAATTCAAACTGCCTTGATGTTGGAACTGGAACAGGAGTTTTGGCAATCTTATCGATAAAATTAGGTGCAAAAAGTTGCTTAGCTTTTGACAATAATGAATGGTCTGTGAATAATGCTTTTGAAAATGTGAAATTAAATGATGTAGAAGATAAAATCAAAATAGATGAAATTGATATAGATTCGACTGATTTATCCACTCTTGGAGAATTTGAGCATATTTTTGCAAATTTATTTTTTCCTCTTATTATGAGATCAATGGAAAATTTTGCTAAATGTTTAGATAAAACAAAAGGTACTTTATTTATTTCTGGAATTATGATTTTTGACAGAGATGAAGTTTTGAAAACAGCAAAAGAAAATAAGTTTGAATTAATTAGATTAATAGAAGAAAATGAATGGTGTGGTTTTCATTTCAAAAGAATTTAAATAAATCGTAAATTTGAATAAATCGTAAATATAATCGAATAAAATATAAATCACAAAATAATCTTTTAAATGTTAATAATAACTATAGATATTGGTACTAATACACTTTTATTGAATATTTCAAAAATAATTGATGAACAAATAGTTGTTTTGGAAGATATACAGAGAATTGCAAGATTGGGATTTGATGTTGATAAATCCAAAAATATTAATGATGATGCAATTAAACGTGCTGAAATTATTTTACTTGAATATAGTAATATTATTAAAAAATATATTTTAGAACAAAATAAAGATGATGATAATAAATTTCAAATAAATGTAATAGGAACTTCAGCTCTTAGAGATGCAGAAAATAAAAAGTATGTTTTAGAGAAATTAGAAAAAGTAATCGAAAATAAAATCAATATTATTAGCGGTGATGAAGAAGCAAGATTATCATTCATTGGTACTTTGGAAAACAATTTACCTTCATTTGTTTTCGATATAGGTGGTGGAAGTACAGAATTGATATATGGAACAGACAATAAAATTCTATTTAGAGAAAGCATAAATATTGGTGCGGTAAGAATAACAGAAAGATTTTTAAAGAATTCGCCACCAGATGATTTAAACTTAAATAATGCAAAAAAGTTTGTTCAAACTGAATTGATAAATTTAAAATCTAACTTATATAAGTATCTGCAAAGTATTGAAGATAATGTAAATGAAGATATTTTAAATGAAGATATAGTAATTAAAGAGATTAATCCAATTGTTGTTGCTGGAACTGCCACAAGTATGGCTTCAATTATAAAAAATATGAAAGTATTTGATTATAATATTTTACATAATAGCAGATATACGATAGATGAAGTTGAAGAAAAATTAAATCTTATTTCAAAATTAAACAAGCAACAAATTATAAATGATTTATATGTACCTGAACAAAGAGCTGACATACTTTTGGGTGGTGCTGTAATTTTATATGAATTTTTAAATGTGTTTGAATTAAATCATTATATTTGTAGTTGTAAAGGTTTAAGATACGGTCCATTAATTGATAAATACAATAAAATGTTAGATAAAGTGTAAATATTAAATTAATAAAGTATTAAATGAATATTGTTTTCATTATCAGACAAATTGTTAAAAAAATAACAACATAAATTTAAAATTAACTATTTATTTCTAAGGGAAATATGCTTCATCAATGTATAAAAAAAACAAAAGAATTATTATTTTTACTAAGTTTGTGTTTTGCATTTGTTAGTTGTGATAACAATAATCAAGTAATTGAGCTAAACACTAAAATTACTCCAGAAAACATTACAAATATTGTAGAAAAAATTTCAGCAAATAAAGATTTTGACACTGAAAAAATTGATTTGATTATTAACTATTTTAATAATTATTCTAGTTATAGAGATTCTTTGATTGGTAAAACTTTAAACGAAATTATTGAAAGTGAATTTAAGAAAGAAAGAATTAACAAAAATATAATAATAAAACAATTATCTAAAAACATTGCTTTTAATAATACATTTGCAATAGTTTTGGATACAATAAAAACTTATGATGAAGAGAAAAAAATCCCAATAAATTTATTCATTTATTCAATGAAAAATATGGGAAATAAAACAATTAAGTCTGTTAATGGGTTTATTGAATTTTATGATGGTCAAAACAATTTAATTAAAAAATACGGTGTTGAATTTAATTATAAATTATTATCAGGTAAAACCGTTAGTCAACAATTCCCTTATGACCATGACCCAAATAATCCAAGAGATATTTATATCAGAACTAGTTATAAAAGTACCGTAATTATTTGGAAGCCAATTAAATTAGTTTATGAAGATGAAACTATTTTAGATTTATCAATAAAAATATAATAAAAAATAACATTTATGGAAAGAAAGATAAAAGAATATTCAGATGGTGAATTAATAGACATAGTAAAAAATAGAGAAAGTCTAACTGATATTGCATTTAAAGAAATTTATGAAAGATATCATCACAAGATTTTTTCATACATAAAAACTATTTTGATAGATATTGAGGCATCAGAAGATATATTACAGGATACATTTACTAATTTCTATCGATCTTTACACAAAGATAGGGAAGTTAGTAGCATAGAGAGATATGCAATTAAAATAGCAAGAAATTTGTGTCTTAATTATAAAAGAAGCAAAAAAAACACAGTAAATTTAGATGAAATTACAAATGTGTATATTAGTAATACTAATTATGATAAAAACAACTTAATGGAAATAATAAATAAATCATTAAGTAATATGGATTCTAAATATAGTGATGCTTTTATTTACAAAAAATTGGAAGGTTATTCATTTAAAGAAATAGCAGTCAAAATGAATATTACTATTGAAACTGCTAAAACTCGAGTTACAAGAGCTAGATTGAAATTATTGGAGGATTTGGCACCAATTATAGAAGACCTAAAAAAACACTCATAATTTTAAATTAATAATTAATATTTACTAATTTTGAATCATAAAAGATAATATTTGCTAATATTTCTTGACAAATATATTAAAATCTTACGTGCTATGTAACTTTTTCATAATTCCTTTGTTATTTGAGAAACTTAACTAATTTTTTTAAATATATAAGGAATACATAATGAATAAATTCATTACTTTAATAGTATTATTTTTCTGTTTTATTGAGTTAAAGTCTCAAGTATTTGTTCAATTTGTACATAACTCTCCTGATCCACAAGCTGCAGTTATTGATGTTTATTTCAATGATGTGAAATACAAAGATAATATTGCTTTTAGACAAGCAGGTGGCTTCTCGAATGTATCATTAATGGGTAATTTAATTGTAAAAATTGCTGACCAAACAAGTCCTGGACCTACTGATAAAATTATCGCAACTATTGATATGGGTAAAGTAGAATTAGGACGAGGTTATATAATACTTGCTAATGGTGTTTTGGGTACCGGATATAATAAAGGCGATAATTCTTATAATATTAACTTTGCCTTAAAAATGTTGAATATTGGAACACCGTTCCAATCCGATGATAAAGATAAAGTTGAAATATTTGTTGGACACGGATCTACTGATGCACCGTTTGTAGATTTGTATGCAAAAGGCGTAAATAATCCCTTAATAAGTAATATTGGCTATAATCAATTTTCTCAAAAAATAGTATTATCTCCAGACACTTATACACTCAATTTGACTCCTGTAAATACACCTTCTAACATTATCGCTTCTTACTCAGCTCCTCTAACTTCAGCAAAAGGCTTTAAAGCATTTGTTTTCGCATCTGGATTTTATACTCCTGAAGACGAACCTGCTGGCAAAAGTAATAAATTTGGTTTATTCGTAGTCTTACCTGATGGTTCGATTATTGAATTACCAGCTAATACAGGAGAGGCCCAAGTACAAGTGATTCACAATTGTGCAGATCCCGCTGGTAGTATAGTTGATATTTATGTTAATTCAGTTAAAGTACCTGAATTAGATAATTTGGAATTTAGAAAAGCAACAAAATTCTTAACTTTACCTGCTGGTATTCCTACAATAATTTCAATAAATTCTTCCAACAGTACAAACGCTACAGATGGATTGATTACTTCAATTAATTTAGGTAATTTAGAAAAAGACAGAAAATATTATGTAGTTGCAAATGGTGTTGTTGGAAAATCTTTCGAACAACTTGAAAATAGAGACATAAATTTTAACTTATTTGTTTCAAGTCCTGGATTAATTAATGAAGTAGTTAAAGGTGTTGATTTAACTGTTTATCATGGTGCAACTGATGCCCCAGCTGTTGATGTTTTTGCTTTTGCTGCTTCTGCATTAGAAACGAATGTGCTAAAAAATGAACAAAGAATTGTAACTAATTTAGATTATTCTAAATTTTCCCCAAAAGTAAATGTACCTGCAGCTTCTTATGGTATTACTTTAACTGTTGCATCTAACTTAGAACCTAAAGTTAATGATTACACTGCTAATATTCCTTTAGAAGGCCAACAAGTATTAGTATTAGCTTCTGGCTTTTTATCAAACGACAACGAAGGTGTTGAAAATGCAAAATCTTTTGAACTAATTGCTGTTTTGGCTAATGGCAATGTAGTTACTTTACCAGTTTACAAAAAACAAGTTTCAGAAACTGCGATGGTACAAGTTATTCATAACTCTTCAGATCCTGCAGCAAGTGTTGTTGACATTTACGTTAATGATATTAAGATTGATGCCTTAAATGATTTTAAATTTAGAGAAGCTACTCCTTTTGTTGAGTTACCTGCTAAACAAGATATAATTATTAAAATTGCAGCACCAGATTCTGAAAATGCAAATGATAAAATCATTGCTACAATTAATTTAGGTAAATTAGATATTGGCAAAAAGTATTATGTTGTTGCGAATGGTGTTTTAGCTACAGGGTTCGAAAAATTAGAAAATAGAGAAATCGGTTTTAATTTATTTGTTAAATCATTTGAACCTAATGAACCTAAAACAAATCAAATTTCTATCAATGTATTTCACGGCGCAACTGATGCTCCAGCAGTTGGAGTATTTGCAAATGACCATATAGAATTAATTAGTTCGGTGGATTATACAAAATTTACAGAATTTATTACTATTCCTACTGTTGATTATTTATTACATTTAACACCAGGTAATTCTACTTCACCAAAAATAGATAGATTTTCAGCTTCATTATCTGAGATTTCTTCAATATTAGACACAAATGAATTTACAGATGCTCTTATTTTTGCATCTGGTTTTTTAAGTCCAAATAATGAAGGATTGACTCCAGAATTAGAAGTTGCTTATGACTTTGGATTATTCGCAGTATTACCTAATGGTAGTATTTTAAAATTGGATAGATTATACGGTTCTTCATTTATTCAATTAGTACATGCTTCACCTGACCCAGCATTAGAAACTGTTGATATTTATGTTTCTGGTGAGAAATTAATTGATAATTTTAAATATTTAAATGCTTCACAAACAGATCCTTTCTCTGGTGTAAATACTCCAATTAAGATTTCTGTAAATAATTCTAACAGTATTTCATCAGAAGATGGTGTGTTAAAAACATTTGAAAATGTTATCTTTGAAGCAAATAAAGATTATGTAATTGTAGCGAATGGTGTTGTGGCTGAATCAGCAACAAATCCATTTAATAGAGATATATCTCCAACATTAAGTATAATTGAGAAAAATTTATATTCATTTAATCCTGATGAATTTGATTTTCTTACATTTCATGCTGTTACAGATGCCCCTGCAGTTGATGTTTATGCAAATGATGTAATTAAAGCTATCGATAGTTTGGATTATAGAAAAGTTTCGGACTATAATTCATTGACTGATGGAGATTATAAAATATCAGTTAGAGCTGCTGGTGGTTTTGATGATGTTGCAACATACAATTTAAATATACCAACCCAAATTTTAGGTAGCACAGGAATAGTATTAGCTTCTGGCTTTCTGTCTCCTGAAGATGAAGGATTAACTTCTACAGAGGGTAAAGGTTTTGGAGTTAATGTTGTATTATTTGATGGTACTGTAATTCCACTTAGTTTATTTACAAGTGTAAAAGAATTGGTTACAGACAAAAATTTAATTAGTGTATTTCCAAATCCTACTACAGACTTCATACAATTTAACAACAACTTTAATGATGAGATATTAAACTTAGAAATATTTGATATTAATGGTGTTAAGGTATTAGACTTAGTACAAACTACTGGTAAAATTGATGTAACTAATCTAAGTAATGGTATGTATTTCGTCAAATTAAATTCTTTAAACAAATCTTATGTTACTAAATTTAATGTAATGAGATAATTCATTAATTCATTAATAAAATTAAAAAACAGAACGTAATTTTAACCAGTCTATATATATTGTATAGGCTGGTTTTTTTATTTAACTGATATATTATTTAAACTTATAAACTAATATAACTAATATAAACTAAGTTAAAATATTATAAGTTACGTCAAAAAACTTTCTTTTGATTCTAATAATTATATTTTAAATTTAATTTTAAACAAATAACATATATATTAGTTAATGAGTGTATTAAGAGCTGAAAATTTAGTCAAAAAATATAGTAAAAGAACTGTAGTTAAGAATGTATCTTTGGAAGTAAACCAAGGAGAAGTAGTGGGGCTTTTAGGACCAAATGGGGCGGGAAAAACTACAACTTTTTATATGATTACTGGTATGGTAAATCCAACAGAAGGTGAGATATATATAGATGAAAACAAAATAACTAACAATGCTATGTACCAAAGAGCAAGAAAAGGAATTAGTTATTTACCACAAGAGCCTTCGGTTTTCAGAAAACTTAGTGTTGAAAATAATATAATGGCAATTTTGCAATTACAAAAACTAAGTAGTAAAGAAAGAAAAGACAAATTAGAAGAACTTTTAACAGACTTTAGAATAACACATATTAGAAAAAGCAAAGGATATATGCTTTCTGGTGGTGAACGAAGAAGATGTGAAATTGCCAGAACTCTAGCTACAAATCCCAAATTTGTTCTTTTAGATGAACCATTTGCAGGAAT
>JBDNHS010000016.1:0-4543 GCA_041688685.1 Kapaibacterium sp. (SeqCode) | reverse complement strand
TATTTTTATAAAATTTAAATTCAAATCTTTATAATTATGTTTAGACAATAAAGATTAATACTTATTTTATTTACATTTAATTTATTTTGAATGAGTTCTAAATCTATGCGTAAAGTTTTACCTCAGAACTATCACTACATTCATCTAATAATTGTTTCATAGTCATATTAAGTTGCGGATGTATATAATTGGGTTCAATTTCATTACATGGTATAAGTACAAACTTTCTTTTTTCTAATCTTGGGTGAGGAATCGTTAAGTCCTTTTCTTGTATTATATCATTATCATACAAAAGTATATCTATATCTATTTCTCGTTCGTGCCAACGCTTTCTGATACACCTTCCGACACTATATTCAATACTCTTACATATCACTAATAACTCTTGTGGGCTCAAATCTGTGTAGCCAGCAATTGACATATTTAAAAACCACTCTTGTTCAGTTACACCATAAGGTTCGGTTTCATAAAAAGATGAAAATTTGGCGAACTTTATCGCTTCACTTGTGATTAATAAATCCAAAGCATTTTCTATGTTTGCTTCTTTATCTCCAAAATTGGAGCCAATAGACAACATTATTTTATGGTTTTTTATCAATTTATTTATTTTTAATTATTAAAAAATAAAAAAAGAAGATAACATTACTAGAAATTAAAAAAAATTAATATAAAGTCAAAATTAAGCTTTAGTTCTTTCAACAGTATGCTCACATTCTACATAATCTACTGCTCTTCTCATAGGAACAGTTAATTTTCTTACCCTAACTGTGGCTTTTTGAATTATTTCAAATTTATCCATAACACTACTCAATATTTCGGTAGCAATAGTTTCAATCAAAGCATAATTTTCTTCAGTAATTACACTCGATATACAAAACATAGCTTCTTCATAGTTAAGAGCATAGTTTACATCATCATTCAATATTGCTGTTTTTGAATCATAAAGCATCTCTAAGTCTACTTGATATTTACCACCCAAAATTCTTTCTTCTTCTTTTACACCATGGTAAGCATAGTATTCGACATTATTAATAAGTAATTTAGTAAGTGAGTTTTTTAACATAACGATTTTGATATTTAATTTTATAATAATATATTTAATTATAATCTTATAGTCAAATATATTAGTTCTAAACGTTGAATTATTTATTTATTTTAATTAGTACAAATAAATCTTTATAAATTATTTTAAACATAAATTTATATATAAATTAGAACTTGATATAAATTGATTTTGAAGCCTTTTCAAATATATCTTTCATATATTCAATTTGTATATCAGGACACTGTAGATAAGCATAAAAGAATTTATCAGTATCTGCAATACCAATTTCATAACTATATAAATTTATGGCACTTTTATTAAATTGTAATATTGTTTCTTGACTTTGAGCTAATTTATTGTTATGTCTATATGATTTTTGTGTCAAAATATCATATCTTTCATAATCCTCTGCATTCTTTGACATACTTCCTTTCCAAAAACCTAAAATTTCATTATCGGTGTAGACATTATACTTCTTTTTCATTCCTCTACTCATAGACATTATTACATTTGGAACACCAGGATTAAGTAATTTTTCATTTTTCATAGAAATGCTAAGCTTAATTTCATCTTTTGTTGATTCTTCAAAAGCATACCAATTGTCTGGCAATGTAATAGACATTTCCCCATTTTTGGTATTATAAGTTTTATACTTAAGTTGATTTTTAGGTACAAATTTTAAGCCCGTAATGTCACTAATTCTCATTCTATCTTCTTCTGCTCTTTTTGTATTACCAGATTTATCATAGGATATAGCCCTATTGTTTAATGCATCTATATATTTAGGGTTTATTTTCAAGGCTTCTGTATAATCTTTAATAGCATTTTTCAAGTCTTTTTTTCTAAAATAACAATTTCCTTTTTCATAATAAACTTCAGGATTATTTAGTCCTTTTCCTATGGCAGTGTTAAAATCATTTATAGATTTATCAAAGAACTTCATATTGTAATAGACTTTAGCTCTCCCAAAATATGCAGCAGGGTTTTTTGGGTCTAATTGCATTGCAGTTCCGAAATCGTAAATTGATTTTTCATATTCTGAATTTTTATTATAAATATGTCCACGATTTATATATGCTTCTGTAAATTTGGAATTAAACTTAATAGCTTCTGAAAAATCTTCCCAAGCTTTTTTGGAATTACCCATATTTTCATAAGCCAGCCCTCTTCCATTATAAGCATCAACATTTTTTGGATTGTAGTTTAGAGCTTGTGTGAAGTCGTTTTCTGCTAATTCTAACTGATTTGTAAGTAAATAACACATACCTCTTTTTATAAAGACATCTTTGAAATCAGGTTTACTTTTTATTATTTCGCTAAATAAATTTTCAGCTTTCTCAAAGTTATTACTCAAAAAAGCAGTATTTGCTTCTTGGTACAAATTATCATATTGACTAAAAAGATTATTTACATTAAGGATAAATAATAAAATTAAAAGAGATATATATTTATTTTGCATTTTATTTCCCAAATCTAGATTTTAAGTCATTTACATTAAACGTTTCACTTGAGTTACCATAGTTTCTGTTGTTTTTAGAGTTTAATGGTTTATTTGTTAATTGTTTAATTGATAATCCAATTCTCTTTAAAGGTATATTTACTTCTAAAACTTTTACATTTACAATTTGTCCTACTTTTAATAATTTTGTAGGCTCTGTGATAAATTCGTGTGATATTTCAGAAATATGAACTAATCCATCTTGATGAACTCCAATATCAACAAAAGCACCAAAATTAGTAATATTTGTTACGACTCCCTCTAATACCATTCCAGTATTCAAGTCTGACATTTCTTTTATCTTATCATCAAATTGAGCATATTTGAATGACTCTCTTGGATCTCTTCCTGGCTTTTCAAGCTCTTCTATAATATCTTTAAGAGTAGGTTCACCAACAGAATCAGTAATATATTTTTTTAAGTCAATATCTTTTAATTTCAGAATTTCAGAATTTAAATTATCTAATTTAATTCCTTCATTTTTCAAAATAGCATTGACTATTTCATATCTTTCTGGATGTACTGAGGTATTATCCAATAAATTTTTACCGTTTCTTATTCTCAAAAATCCAGCTGCATTCTCATAAGTTTTTGCACCAAATGATGGAACTTTCAAAAGTTCTTTTCTGGATTTAAACTCACCATTTTCATTTCTAAATTCTATTATCTTTTGTGCAACTCTATCATTAATACCAGAAACATAAGTAAGTAGTTCTTTAGATGAAGTATTGAGATCAACTCCAACAAAATTTACGCAACTTTCTACAGTTTCATCTAACTTTTTCTTTAATAACTTTTGCTCCACATCGTGTTGATATTGACCAACTCCAATAGATTTTGGATCAATTTTTACTAATTCTGCAAGTGGATCTTGTAATCTTCTTGCAATACTAATTGCACCTCTGATAGTCAAATCCAAATCTGGGAATTCTTCTTGAGCAACTTTACTTGCTGAATAAATAGAAGCACCAGACTCATTTACAACCACTTTTATTTGTTTTATTTTCAATTCATCAATCAATTTACTTACAAATTCATCAGTTTCTCTCGAAGCTGTTCCATTTCCGATTGCAATTAATTCAATTTTGTATTTATTAATAAAATCCAATAATGTTTTTTTTGAATCTAACTTCTGATTGTCAGAGTGAAAAGGAAAAATTGACTTATATTCCAAAAATTTCCCTGTTTTGTCCAATACAACTACTTTGCAACCAGTCCTAAACCCAGGATCAATACCTATAGTATTTTTCATACCAGCAGGGGAGGACAACAAAACTTGTCTTAAATTATCCGAAAATACTTTTACTGATTCTACATCAGCATCTTGCTTTTTGGCTAAACGAATTTCGGCTATCAAAGATGTCTTCATTAATCTATCAAAACTATCTTTTATAGTTTTAGTCAAAAAATCAATTATTTGTACTTCGCCAGATACAATTACTTTATTTCTTAAATATTGATAGACTTCATCAATATCAAAATCTAAATCTAAGCTCAAAATTTTCTCTGTTTCGCCTCTTCTTATAGCCAACATACTATGGGAAGTGATTTTCGATACTTTAATTTCAAAATCTCTATAATTTTCAAATTTAGTACTGCCTTCCGGAAATTCTGATTTTATTTTAGTTTTGAATATACCATCATTATAAATAAACTTACGTAGAATATCTCTATAAGTTGCATTCTCCGAAATAGTTTCTGCAATAATATCAGATGCACCGTCTAATGCTTCTTTAATAGTAGTTACTTCTAATTCCGGATTTAGGTATTCTTTTGCAATCTCAGCCAAGTCAATTTTTTGATTATTCAAATTAACTTCAATAATCTGTAAAGCAAGTGGTTCCAAACCTTTTTCTTTGGCTATAGTGGCTCTGGTTCTTTTTTTAGGTTTATATGGAAGATACAAATCTTCTAATTGAGTTTTGTTTTGGCAATCAACAATCTTTTTCTTAAGTTCATCAGTTAATTTGCCTTGTTCTTCGATTGACTTGAGAATAGTG
>JBDNHS010000126.1:0-3502 GCA_041688685.1 Kapaibacterium sp. (SeqCode) | reverse complement strand
TTAAAATAGTTTTTATAATAATTCATTAACAAAATTAACTCATATTACGTTAATTTTTATTGAATGTTTTCAACTTTTGAAAAGTTTTGTATGTTTTAATTTATTTCATTTAAATTTTTAATAAAAAAAGATATTTTACTAAATAAATATATCAAATATCAATATTCAATAGTATTCAAATTAATTTATAAACTTAAAGACACAAGTTTTCGTCAAACTAAAAAATATAAATCTAATAAATTACCAAGCTATGAAAAAAAATAAAATCAATAAATTTATCTATATTTTTCTGTTTACATTTTTAATTTTATTTACTTTTAAGAACGAAGTTTTTGCACAGTTTGGTAAAAATAAAGTTCAATATGAAGAGTATGAATGGAAATATTTACAAACTAAAAATTTTAATATATATTATCATAAAGATGGATATTATTTAGCTAATTATACTGCAATCGAAGCAGAAAAGGCACTATTAAGAATCGAAAATGAATTAAATTATGATTTGAAAACCAAAATAGCTTTTGTTGTTTTTAATTCACACAATCAATTCCAACAGAATAATATTATTCAATCTTTTTTATCCGAAGGAGTTGGTGGAGTTACACAATTATATAAAAACAACATTGTAATTCCATTCCAAGGCGACTACAAACAATTTCAGCACGTTATATTCCACGAATTAGTACACGGTGTAATAAATGATAAGTTCCACGGTGGTACACTCCAAACTTCTCTCGCAAATAATGGTTTTTTTATCCCACTTTGGCTCAATGAAGGATTGTGCGAATATTTGAGTAATAATGGTATGGACACAGAAACAGATATGTATATGAGGGATTTGACTATTAATGAGGAGTTGCCTCCACTAAATCGAATTGAAGGTTACAATGCTTATAGAGTTGGACAAACTTTTTATTGGTACATAGCAGAAAAGTATGGTAAGCCAAAAGTTGGTGAATTTGTCAATAAACTTAAAATACATAAAAATGTTGAGCAAGCTTTTCTAAAAACATTTTCGTTATCAGTTGAAGACTTCTCGGAAAAGTGGCTCAAAGACCTAAAAAAATACTTTCTCCCAGACTTAGATGTATTTGAAGATTTGTCTGACTTTACAGAAAAAGTAACAGACAGAAAAAAAATGGGTAATTTTTATAATTCTTCTCCTGCTATTAGCCCCAATAGTGAAAAAATGGCTTTTATCAGTGAGACGGGTGGTTTGTTGGGTATTTCTGTTATGAACTTAGATAATATGAAATCAATTAGAAGTCTCGTAAGTAGTTTTAGACAACAGGATTTCGAAGATTTGAATATGTTGTCACCTGGCATAAGTTGGAATCCACAATCTACCAAAATTGCTGTTTCTGCCAAAGCGGGTGGAGAAGACGCTGTATTTATAATTGACGAAAAAACTGCTGATTATGAAAAGTTGTTATTTGGACTAAAATCTATTGAGTCGGTTAATTGGTCTCCAAATGGAGAATATTTAGCTTTTTCTGCATCTGTCGGTCCTCAAAGTGATATATTTGTTTATAACATAAAATCTAAAAAATTAACAAATATAACTGAAGACATCTTTTCTGATAAAATACCTCATTGGTCGCCTAACTCCAAAAAAATCTACTTTGTATCTGATAGAAATGATAAATATATCGAAAAATTAAACGAAAATAACTTTAGAATGTGGAATGTAGACCCAGACAAAAGTGATATATTCGCAATAGATGTAGAAAGTAAATTAGTTGAAAGAATTACTTCTGATGGTGAAAACAAAAAAACATCTTTGGCTATTGCACCCGATGAAAGTAAAATTTTATTTGTATCAGACAAAAATGGGATTGGAAATCTTTACGAATTAAACTTAACAACAAATAAAGTTACACCCAAAACAAATTCTATATCAGCACTAAAACAAATTTCTCTTTCCAAAGACGCTTCAATATTATTATTTGGAGCTCAAATCGGTTCTGGTTATGATATTGTCAAAATGAAAAATCCATTTGATATAAAATTAAAAGATGAAAGATTACCATTAACAAAATTTGTAAATGAAACAAAAAACAATGAAACAATTTTAGAAGAATTAGCCCAAAGAGATGCCGCTGAAAAAAGCTCTAACGAAAAAGAAGATGTTCCAGTTTCTTATGGTGATTTCAGTGTTAGTTTCGAATCAAATAAAGTTGTAACACCAAATCCAGATGCGGTAAAACTAAAGAATGACCAAACAGATGTTTTAGACACATTGCTCACTCCAAATGATTACAAAATAAGGTTTACACCAGATTTGATTATGAGTAACCCGGGTTACAACTCTTTTTGGGGAGTGCAAGGTGCAATTCAAATGCAGTTTAGTGATGAATTAGGCGATCACAAAATTAATATTTCTGCAAATTTATTTATAGATTTACAAAATAGTAGTATTTTTGCAAGTTATTCATATTTACCAGAAATTATTGATTACAATTTCGGTATATTTCACATGCCTGGTTTTCTCAACCTGAATGATGGTGTGAACAATAGTTTAGTTAGATTTACTCGTACAGGTTTTGGCGTTGATGGCTCCTATGCAACAAGTCTTTTTAAGCGTTTCGAATTTGGGTTTGAGTTTATGAGAGCATCAAAAACTTATGTTGATGGAGTTACAGGACTTAATGAAGAAAAGTTCTTTTTAATGCCAAGAGTCAAATACGTTTATGATGACGTGCTTTATGGTATGTATGCACCAAATAGAGGTACAAGATATTTCCTTGAAGCAAAAGCATCGCCTCAATTATTTAAAGATGCTGGTGGGTTTGTTGCACTAAATTTTGATTTTAGAAATTACCAACCTCTAACCGATTATATTACTTTTGTTTTTAGACTTACGGGTGGTGGAAGTTTTGGACCAAGACCACAAAGTTATATGTTGGGTGGATTGGAAAATTGGATAAACAGAACTTCTTTAGCGGGTCTTTCTCCAATTCCATTTAAAACGGTAGAAGATTTTGCTTTTATGAATTTACAAATGCCAATGAGAGGATTTGGGTTTGGTCATAAAAGAGGTACTAAATTTGGACTTTTGAACACTGAACTGAGATTTCCACTATTTACTGCACTTGTTGCCGGACCATTACCAATATTAATTCAAGGGGTTATGGGTTCTTTTTTCTTGGATATGGGTACTGCATTTGATACTAATTTTGAGCCAACAGCAGTCGGTCAAAATGGACAAACAGAATATAAAGATTTGCTTATCAGCTCTGGGGTTGGAGTTAGAAGTGTGTTGTTTGGTTTGCCACTCAAAATGGACGTAGTTTGGAGAAAATTGTACGATAATTGGTCAATACCAGAATATTTATTCTCTTTGGGCTTTGACTTTTAATCAAACAAAAAATATCTAATCATTAAAGTAAAATAATTCTAATTTGAACAAGGACAGATTTTTTTTGTATATGGATATATGATTTTTTGATTAAATTTTTAAAATCAACTTATTTACACATAAACACAATTTATTTCATCGTTT
>JBDNHS010000125.1:0-3004 GCA_041688685.1 Kapaibacterium sp. (SeqCode) | reverse complement strand
CATCATAGCTTTGGCTTCTGCATTTTCTATATTTCCATCAGTTGCGTTCCACTTCATTCCAAGAGGTAGATTGTTTTCATTTAATCCGATTTTTATTGAAATCTCTGAAGTTTTTGTGATCTTATTTTCCATATTTAGTCTTCTATTTCGTAATCTTGTAAAATTGTGTTGTAAGGTGTTTTTATTAACTCTTGTAAATTCACATTGTTTTTATTCATATAATTCCGCACCATTTTCCATCCCAAATATTGCCCTAATCTATCAGGACTTTTATCTGACAAGCCTATTGTAAATGGTGCTTCTTTAAGATAGTTTGTCTGGTCTAGTTCATTTATTTTAAATAATAGTTTACCATCAACTAAATGTTTCCAGATTTCTAATTCGTTTTTTACAGCCCAATCATAATCTTCTTTTGAATACCTAATTATTATCCTTTCATCTTCATCTGGAAATGAAGCTTCTGTTAAATAAAGGATTTTGCCACATTTTACCATTTTTTCAGCTAAATTACTTTCAGTATCATTGAAATAGTGTGTTATTATCCACGAACATAAGGCGTCTCGTTCTAAATAGTCGTTATTCATACTTTCTTTAATCCATTGATAGAATGGTTCTGAAGGTAGCTGTTTAATTACATCACTTTCCGCGCCAAGATATCTTTCCAAACCTATTCCAATTTCATTTTCTGTACAAAATGCATTTGATTGGAATAAAGAATTCATAAAAACAATGTGTTTCGGGATCTTTCCTTTTGGAAAATGATACTTTAAGTGTTTAAATGCTTTAATTAATTTCTTTTTAGTTGATGTTATGTTGTTAAACTTTTCTTTAATTCTTGCTTCTATTTTTTTGATTTCTGGATCATGCGTGAATTGATATAGACTATTTGATATTGCTGTATCAGATACTCTTCCTATCTGTAAACAATATCCTAATTGATAAGAATATATGTCGTTTATTTCTTGTTGGAAAAGATGATGATTTAGTATTGTTTGTTTTTTACTTGAATTTACAATAGTTGAATCTAAATTAATAAATCCTATATCTACTTTAATTGACTCAATTTTAACATTTAATGGGTCGTTTTTACATGAATATAACACGTTAAAAATAAGAGCAAAAATTAAAATGTTTTTTAGAGTCATTATTATTATTTAATATTGTATTCAAATGTAGTCAAATCCAATGAATTGATTTACAAAAATAGTTATAAACCAACAATCATAGTATGATTAGATTTATTTGCAGTGTTTTTTCATTCACTTTATTTTTCGGAATTTTTTCACAAAATAATGATTTCAAAAAAGTTCAAGTAGGTATTGTTTTTTGTGCTGGAACTAATTTTTCTACCCCTCAAACAAAGTTGATTTCAAGAGATGGTATCGGTTCTAATTTGACTTTAGGAATTAATTTTAATTATAATTACACTGCTACATTAGGTTTTCATACAGGTTTAGAGTTCGATTTTGAAACTGTTAATTATAAGTCTACTGCTTTGACTTCAGCTTATTATTTGTATAATGATACAGATATTTTAAGTAAAAAAGAATATTTAGATGCTAATGGTATTGAATCTTTTCCCTTAAATTCTAAATTATTTCAAATACATACTAGAAAAAATAAATCTGTTTATTTAACTATTCCTACAATGTTATTATTTAAAACTGAGCCTATTGGTGAGTTAAAAGTTTTTTGTAAATTTGGTCTAAGAAATAGTTTTTTATTAAGCAATACTATTTTTGATAATGGGGAAGTTTATAATGATTTTTTAGATGGATCATTAAAAAATTCTTCTTCGATTAATTCTAATATGAAATCAAGTTCTAGAGAATTAGCTATTTATAAAGGTTGTGTTGGAATTGCAGGTGGTGTTGATTGGAATTTTATAGGTTCTACATCTTTAGTAGCTGAATTGGGTTATTATTACGGACTATTTAATATAAGTCGTTCTAAAGCTTTAGTAGGTGATTCTGAAAAAAATATGTCTGTTTTTTCTGATTTAAATTCTAATTTAACTCCACAAGGTTTTTCTAATTTACCGTCTAAACAAAATCAATTATTATTAAAAGTTGCTATTTTATTTTAATTCTAAATGAAAAATATTTCTAAACATATAATTAATTGGTTATTAGAGTATTGTGAAACCTCTAAAATGTCCGGTTTTATAATTGGTATTTCTGGTGGCGTTGATTCTGCTTTAACCTCTACTTTGTGTGCTAAAACAGGGAAAAAGGTTATTTTGTTAAGCATGCCTATTCGTCAGACTTCTGCTGAGTTTCAAAGAGCTAATAATCATATTCGTGATTTAAAAAGTAAATTTCCTAATGTTGAATCATTTGAAATAAATTTAAGCAAAACTTTTTTACAGTTTGAAGATTCGTTACCGTTAAATGTTTTAGATAATCATTTGGCGATGGCTAATTCTCGTGCCAGATTAAGGATGTTAACTTTGTACGCTATCGGTCAATCCAATAATTGTTTAGTTGCTGGAACAGGGAATAAAATTGAAGATTTTGGTGTAGGTTTTTATACCAAATACGGAGATGGAGGAGTTGATATAAGTCCTATTGCTGATCTAACTAAAACGCAAGTTTGGGATTTAGCAAGATTTGAAGGCGTATTGGATTCAATTGTTAATGCTAAGCCTACTGACGGATTATTCGAAGATGGCAGATCTGATGAAGATCAGATAGGGGCAAGTTACCCTGAATTAGAATGGGCAATGCAATTCGATGGTGATTCATCTTTTTTAAATGAAAGAGAATTAGAAGTCTTGAAAATTTTTAAGAAATTAAATCTTCAGAATCAACATAAAATGAATCCTATTCCGGTTTGCATTATCCCAAAAGAGTTTATGCTTCAGGAGCCAATCTAAGTACTATACCATTTATTTCTTGAGTAATTTGAATTTGGCATCCTAATCTACTGTTTGGTTTAACAAAAAATGCTTGATCTAACATATCTAATTCAGCGTCATTTTGTTCTGGCAGACCTGTATCAGATT
>JBDNHS010000124.1:0-5264 GCA_041688685.1 Kapaibacterium sp. (SeqCode) | reverse complement strand
GGATTTTATTTTAGATAAATTTGCCAGTGGTAATTTTACCGACGACACTATGATTCGAGAAAAGAATCAATACGTAAAAGATATTGATTTTATTTTAAATAGGGACAAATATGACGAAATTATCGAAACAATGCAACCTACTTGTGAATTTAATCCTATTTTAACATTTCATTCTACGCAAAATATCAATAAAATTAATTCTATTGTAAAATATGGTTATTTATTGCCCGGAGAAGTTCATCCTACAAAAGCATATTCATTAACTATGAATACTGGTAATATGTATGGAGATGGTATTTATTCTTCGCCAAGTTTTAAATGTTCAACAAATTATACATTTATGGATTTCAATAATGACACTAAAGTTATTGTAAATTTATTAATTATGAAAAAGGTAAAATATGTCGACCCATATGATTATAGTAAAAAAACACAAAAAAAAGTTCCTGATTTGTATTTTGGTGAATCACAATATACTGATGGAAGTACAGTATTAATTAATGAAAAAAGTAATATTTTTGTTACTTGTAATAAAAAATATATTATTCCTATAATGGTACTAACTACAAGCGATGCATTTAAAAAAACAAAATTATCACAATTAGCAAAAATTAAACCATTTAGTTGGTTAGATTTAAAAAATAAAATTAGTTTAAAAAATCAAAATAATATCAAAATGTATCGATTATTTAACGATTATTATATTATATCTAATACTACTACAACATTAACAAAAAAACAAGATTACAGACATTTTTTTGTTTTTCCAGTTGAATATTTAGGAAAGAATGACATAAAAAAATCATTTATTAATTTTGTTAACTCATTTCCGACCACTCATATTAAATATTTAGTTTTATTTGATGATATAGCTCATTTACATAAAATATCAAATGAGACAATTGACCAATTATTAAATTCAATAAAAATAAGCAAAAAATCGAATATTTATTTAGCATTGGATAAATTATTCGATTTTATTACAAATTCCAACACTAATGATTATTTAAATTTCAGTTATATTTATTGTAATGATAAACCAGATAAACTACAAATAGATAATTTAATTACAAAATATAATCCTTACTATAAATTTAAATCTCACACAATTAAATTTATTTTTGGATTGAGTAAAAATGAAGGATTTAATTATATTTATTTAAAAAATTTAGAAACTGTGAAATCTGCAAATTATGATAATTGGCTTTATGATATGACCATTTCTAAAATTGAAGATATTTATGATGATATTTTAGAATCGTATGAAAATGTTATAACACATAAATATTCTTTAAATTTACCATATCCTTATGGTATAATAGGAGAAGGATTTATTACTAGTTTTACACAAGAACCATTATGGGATATTCAATTAGATTCCAGTAGAAATATTTTATATAAAGGACAATATATTGAGGGATTAACTTATAAAACTGAAGGAGATGATAAATATTCCACAATGTGCGATATACTTCCAATTGAATATGTTGATGTAAGTTCCGATGTTAATTTAATGGTAAATTCCGATGTTAATTTAATGGTAAATTATAATGATAATTTGATAATTGATGTAGGATGTGATGTTATTATTGAATTATTATGTAGATTTCGAAATGAAATTCTTTCTAAAAATGAAACATGTTGTAAATATCAAAATAAAATGGAAATATTAACTAAATTTTTCATTGAAAAAATAAATAATATAATTCTTAAAAAAGATAGTGAGTTTTCAAAATTAAAAGGTTGTTTGTACAAAATTCAAGGATTATTATCGGAAATCCAAACATATGGTAAAATTTCATTTAATGATAAATATTTTGATGATTTTAAGAAGATAAAATTTTCCAAAAATATAGTATCTAGGATAAAAATAGACTTTGGCGACAAATTATTAGAGTTAAAAGATGAATTTAAATTAGAATTTGAAGAACCTGAACATGCTCTTGGTTATTGGACAGGTTCAAATTATGGACTTAATATTCGTAAATTGAATTGTTCAATGGTTGAACCATGGTTATTATTTGTAGAATTTGTTTCTAATGAAAAATTTATATTTAATGATTTATACAAAAAATTAGAACTTGGTCAAACTGTAAGAGATTCAAATAATAAAAAAATAAATGCAATACTTATAGATAATTTTAAAACTATTGGTAAATTGGCATCAGGCTATATTTTTACATCAAATCCATATTTATATTTAGGAAGTCAACAAACAGCACTAATGACTATTTCACTAGTTAATACAATTGAAACTATATTTAGAAAAGCACAAAGATATACTAAGAAAGATGAAGAATTAGCAAATTCTGTATTATTAGCTCATGGAGAAAAAATTACATATTTATTTAATTGGATTCAAAACAATTTTTCAAAAAATGATAAAGTGATAGAGTTAATTACAGACATGAATTCAGACATGAAAATTTCAAAATTAATAACAGACTCAAATAATATATCTTCAATGTGTAAACTTATTGGTATTTTAACAGTTAAATCTGCAAAATCAATATTTGAAACCAAATATAAAGAATTATGTATAAGTGCAATGGCTGAATGTGTTATGCGAAATTGTAGGTCATATTTAAATAACTCCAAAATATCCGAAGCAGATATATTTTTTAAATTATTTGGATTATCTAATAATACTAATGTCAATAATTATACTTATTCATTAGAAAAAATAGCTGAAAAAACAAATAAATTTTTTACTAAAAAATATTCTAATTGTTCACCATTCGCTATTGTTGCAATGTTAGAATTTTTAGAATATTATCATACTAAAAATAACACACTTAATATTGCGGATATTGTAAAATTATATTTACACCGGAATATTACAATGAATAAGTTTTTAAAAAAGACATATGGATATATATCAGGGTATATAATCCAATTGGCATTATTTATCCAAGGTGTAAAATATAATAAAGCAAAAAATAGACAAAATATCGAATTTAATCCAGAATTAATAATTAAAACAACAATTAATGAATGTTTAGAGACAATAAAATTAAAACAACAAGTTAAAAATGTAACTAATGAAAAAAATAAAAATAGATTATGTAAAAGAATAGAAGATGCAATGATTTATAGAACTTACCATTTAATTCCTAAACTTTTTACTGAAAGCGAAATTTTAACACTTAATAATTTAAGACCTAAAGAAGACCAATTAGAATTAATGAATAATGGATTATTAAAACATCATTGTTGTTATCCTGAGTGTCCAGAATATCTAAAAGATCAAAGAACAGATTATGATAAATTACTTTATAAACATCCTAAACATGATACAACTTGGAAAAATAAAAAATTTACAATAGATGAAATTGCAAAATTAAACAAGACAAGAGCAAATAAAGATAAATTAATATTAGATACTAACGGAAATTTAATTAATAGATGTGCGATTTCTAATTGTCCAATGTTTTTAGCTGAATTGTCGTTCGTTGGAAAAAAAGAAACAAGACATGGAATATATAAACATTTGCACCCAGATTTTTATAATAACAATTTATTCAGTGGTTTTCATTGCTATGGTATTATGTTTAAACGTAATTCAAATACATATCAAGAATTTGTCCATAAAATGAAAAATAAATATAATTTTGAAATGTGTGAGAAATACGAAATAGAATTGAAAAATATCTGGAATTTTAACCTAGGTGCATAAATAATGTTTATTTTGCGTAAATATTAGTATGTTTTTTATATATTCATTGCGACCAACTATATTAAAACATATTAATTTTTTTTACTAGAATATTCGCTAATAACTTGCCTATAATGATGGCATAAATCTGCAAATACACTTGGATATGAATTTGAATTTTCTATTTCATTAATTAGTGTAACTTCTATATCCTTCCATGATAATCCCGATAAAAATCTATCTTCTAATTTTGGTTTAAATATATCCCATTTAATAAATTTTTCTTCTCCTAACATTTCGTAATAGTTAATTACTAAATTTTTATATAATCTTAAGATATCATATACCTGTATTATATATTGGGTAAATTCTTTGTAATATTTTCCTTCAACTCCACCCAAAAAATCTATCATAACAGTTGTTACTTTGATATTTGGATTAGAAATAATACTTGTCAACGGATTGTCCATTAAATATCCATAATCTATGTGAAATATCTGTCCCACATTATTTATCATAATATTATCTAAATGTCTATCTCCCAGCCCTAATATATAAGATAAACAAGAAGAAATAGCTAAACTCTGAAGAAATTTTCGTTTAATTGAATCTACTTGCTCTGTAGGATTATTATCTAAAATATAATTTTGTAAAGTAAATTTACTATTAGATACCATGCGTAAAGTTAAACTATCCGCTACATATTCAATAATTGCTAAATTTTTTGTTAACATTTGAATTTGATAAGTGGGTATCAAGTCAAATGATTTTATCCTATTTTTTTTCCCCTGTTTGAATAATCTGTCTTGTAATAGCTTTATAATGCTCGCAACAATGCTTTCTTTTCTTAAACTTTCATCTTTTTTAACAATAAATTTAACAATAGAATTTTTAATACCGGAAGTTGCTCTACAAGTAATTAAAAGAGGCTTTGTATTACTTTTAAGTTTTTCCACACTTATTATTTCTGTTATATACTCATTCAAATTTAACGGATTAATAATAAGACCGGATGGCCTTAATGTATTACATTTATCTAATTGAACAAAAAAATCAATCATTGAATCAATTTCTGATGTTATATTAGTAATATTGCATTTTATAACTAATTCATCTATAAAATTGACAAAATATACATGTGCGATATCCTTATTTATAAAATTATCTAAATATCTAGATTCCAAGTAAAAATTTATTATTGAATTATCTATTTTTAAAAATTCTCCAAATATCATTTCTAAAAAATTATAATCAATTATTTGGTTTAATCCTATCAACTTGACAAAAATTGAACATATTAGCGGTATAGCAGATTTTATTTTATCTAATAAATCATTTTGTGTTCTGATATATGTATTATTTGTCTGATTTTCTAAATCTAATATATTTTGTAAAAGCAATAACATAAATTCTTGTAATAATTTATCAACCCATATCAATTGTTTCTTTACCTCTAATAATGAAACATATTTTAATATATCAATATAATCTAAAATATCATATTCAATATTGCATTTTCTAGAACACATCAAATTCCAACAAGATATATTTTTTTTATTAGAATCAATTAAATTTGATAATTAATATATTACGTTATCATTTTTGTTCT
>JBDNHS010000123.1:0-11516 GCA_041688685.1 Kapaibacterium sp. (SeqCode) | reverse complement strand
AATTCACATACTAATAATGAAACTTTAAAATATAAATGGTCAATTTACAATGAATTTAATCAATATAGTTTTGAAACAAATAATCGAAACTTTGATTGTATTATCCCTCAAAGTGGTAAATATAGTATAAATTTAAAAATTCTAAATAATGATAGTCTAATTGCAAATACTACTAAAGATACAATTCTGACTGTTTATCCTAAAATAAAAGCAGATTTTGAAATCAAAATCGATAAACAATACCAAGATATAGTTTACCTATCCAATCGATCTTTAGGTAAAATAACTAAGTATGAGTGGACTTTAGATAATGGAGTAAAATCTAATGAACAAAATATTACGTTTAGAAAATATAATGAAACTGATTTTAACATTAAGTTAAAAATTTATGATGATTTAGGAGTTGATAGTATAGTAAAAAGTATAAATCTTAGTAATCAATTGATTTTTAAATTTTCAAAAATAGATTCCTTAGTAGAAAACTCCAATAATGAATTCATGGATTTAGTTATCGACAAAGATAATTTGGTGATTTCTAGTATTAAAAGCACTTGGAAAAGTACAATATTTTATTCATCCTTTAACTATGAATACAATTACCAGGTTAATTTTGAAAAAAAAATTATAAATCTAAATAATTCAACATTTAATTTAATTTCAAACATATTTGAAGGATCTGTTTATATTGATATTAGTGGTAAATATAGAGAATTTATATTTGGGACAGGATATTATATTACTAGCTTAATGTCAAAATTTAAAGAAACTAAAAACAATACTGACTTAATATTCTTAAATAATAATTTAACAATTAAAAAGAGAAAGCCTTTTGCATATCTGACAAAAAACAACTCTTGTGTATTAAATGATTCTTTATATTTTGAGCTTTCAAAAAGAACTAATAAT
Organism: Kapaibacterium sp. (SeqCode); assembly: GCA_041688685.1. GTDB lineage: Bacteria > Bacteroidota > Ignavibacteria > Kapaibacteriales > UBA2268 > JBDNHS01. The sequence continues at coordinate 10,610 of JBDNHS010000123.1, read as the reverse complement.
AACAACAAATTTCCAAATGATACATTAAACTTAATAATATATAACTTTAAAACTTTATACAAAGATTTAGGCAATTATTTGCCTGTAAATTATAAAGTAGGAAAAACATACGCAGACAACATCAACAATCAAATTGTCGGACTTATCAGAAAAGATAGCTCTAATAAGTTTGAAATATTTGAGACAAATGAGAAGTTGGAAATAAATAGACGTGATTTTTCTCTACCATTTGATACGGAAATAAACGAGATTAAGCTTATTAGTGTGAATAAATTAGCAATCGTTGGGCACAAAAAACATCAATACACAAAAGGCATTGGTACGATAGTAATTGTTGATTTGCGTGATTTGAGTTTTGTAGTCAAAGAGCATAATTCTCGTCCAACTATTAATAATTTACGAAAAATAAATGAAAGTTATTATTATGCTTTTGGCGATGTAATTGGTAGCCAGGGCTATATCATTTTTGATAAGAATTTTGATTTGGTGAAAGATATTCGACTGACTGATTTGGAAGGCGAACTCAAAGATGTTGAATATACTGACAATAAATTTTACTTAGCCACTGAAGCGCATTACTTGGATACAATTTCACCTTTTAGAATTGAAGATAAGTACAAAATTAGACTTTTTATGGATTCTATTGAAGTGGATTTGAGCGAAGATATTACGAGTGTTGAAACTAATTCAGAGTCCAATTTCCTTATCTTCCCCAACCCTTCATCAGATAAGATCTCGGTAGATTTGGGTGGTGTTGATGGTGTTGGTGGCGTGGTAGATTTGAGTATTTATGATATTTTGGGTAATGAGATTATGACTATCCCAAATTACACCAACAAGACAGAAATAGACGTGAGTATTTTATCCATTGGCACCTATACAATCCAAATACAAACTCAAACTGGTAGCGTCAGCCAAATACTGTTAATGAATAGATAGAAATATTAATCAAAATCTGGCATAGAATCAAAAGTAAAATATTGTTTTAATCTACTAACTATTAAAGGAATAACTTCACTTATATTTATTGAGTGTTCATCATGTGTTAATAAAATGTTATTTGTGTATTTAAAGTATTTATCCAAATATATATTATAATCGACAAGTTTATCATTTTTACCTAAAATAGCCAAATTCAAATAATTCGTAAATGGGTCTAAATTATTATCTATATATAACCCAAGTTTACTCAATTTATTTTTAACATCTTCATTAAATAATTTTGATATTTCACCGCTATAGGGCTTTGTAGAAGGATTGAGTAAAATTGAATTAATACCAGCTTTAGCAGCAATATACATTGCAATAAAGCCACCCAAACTATGTCCAATTACATGTGAATAGCCAAGGCGAACAAGTTTAAGTGTTTGTTCGATTTTTTTATTAATATCATTTACGTCATTATAATCAATTTCAATTAATTTCAAATCATACTTAAGTGACAGTAATTCCTCACGCAAATTCTTAAATGTTGTAGATTCTTTATCACTTCGAATGTAACCTCTAATAAATATAACTTTTTTTTTGTCCATAAGTATAAACCTCATATTTGTTTAACATCACAAATCAAAAGTCATTATATTTTAATATTTCCCCATTTCTTTTAATTTGTACATTTCAATTTAAGATATTAAAATAATTAAAACAACCCCACAAAGTAGGGTAATTTAAAGATTATATTTCTAACTTCTAACGAAAAAAAAAGCTGCACCTAATAGATAAGTGCAGCTTTAATATATAGTTCTATACAAGATAGTTTTAGATAGATTACAAAGCCAATGCTGACTCTACAACTACTGATACTTTGTTATCAACTAACTCTACAAAACCGTTAGTTGTTTCAAAAGTTTTGATACTACCATCTAAAAGTTCTACTTTCAATTTACCTTTGACCAATGAAGATACAATCGGTGCGTGATTAATCAAAACTTGGAATGGAGACAAAGCACCAGGCAAAGTTACCGATTTTACATCTCCACTATAAACTTTTGCTTGTGGAGTTACTATTTCTAAGTTCAGATTAGCCATTATTTAAATTTAATTATAAATTTATAGAAAATTAATTGCCTGATTTTTTGTAAGTATCAAAAACTTCGTCAATTGTACCTTTGTATGTAAACATATTTTCTGGCACTTCATCACAATCGCCATTCAAAATAGCTTTGAAACCTGCTATTGTATCACCAATTTTCACATATCTACCAGCGAAACCAGTAAATTGTTCAGCAACGAAGAATGGTTGTGAGAAGAATTTTTGAATTTTTCTTGCTCTGTAAACAGTGATTTTATCTTCATCAGATAATTCATCCATACCTAAGATATTGATAATATCTTGTAAATCTTTGTAAGTTTGAAGAGTTTTGATACATCTTGCAGCAGTATCATAATGCTCTTGACCAATGATATTAGGGTCCATAATTCTAGAAGTCGAATCCAATGGATCAACAGCAGGATAGATACCTAATTCAGAGATTTGACGAGACAATACAGTTTTTGCATCTAAATGGGCGAAAGTATTCGCAGGAGCAGGGTCAGTCAAGTCATCTGCAGGTACATATACCGCTTGAACAGATGTGATAGAACCTTTGTCTGTTGATGCAATTCTTTCCTGTAATGCACCCATCTCAGTAGCCAAAGTTGGTTGGTAACCAACGGCTGATGGCATACGTCCCAAAAGTGCAGATACCTCAGAACCAGCTTGAGTAAAACGGAAAATATTATCAATAAATAATAATACGTCTCTTCCATCTTCATCTCTAAAGTTTTCGGCAATAGTCAAAGCCGTCAAAGCTACTCTCATACGAGCGCCAGGAGGTTCGTTCATTTGACCGAATACTAATGCAGTTTTGTCCAATACACCAGACTCTTCCATTTCACGATAAAGGTCATTTCCTTCACGAGTCCTTTCACCAACACCAGCGAAACAAGAATATCCACCGTGCTGTTTGGCGATATTGTTGATTAACTCTTGAATTACAACGGTTTTACCAACACCAGCACCACCGAAAAGACCAGTTTTACCACCTTTTGTAAATGGCTCAATCAAGTCAATTACTTTGATACCTGTTTCAAACATTTCTGCTTTTGTACTTAGGTTTTGAAATAATGGAGCAGGTCTATGAATTGAAGATCTTTTTACATTCTTTAATTCTGGTTTACCGTCAATTACTTGACCAGTAACATTTAACATTCTACCCAATACTTCATTACCAACTGGAACCATAATTGGAGTTCCTAAGTCAACAACTTTCATACCTCTAACTAAACCGTCAGTAGTCTCCATTGCAACAGCACGCACTCTATCTTCACCCAAGTGTTGTTGCACCTCACAAGTAAGAATTTCATCTTTACCTGATTCGATAGATTGTCTTAATATTTGCAAAGCATTGAATACTGCTGGTATATTTCCATTTGGAAATTCCACGTCCACTACAGGTCCGATAACCTGAACTATAAAACCTTCATTCATAAAAATAAAGCCTTTAAGTAGTTTTTAAATTTTTAATTGTATTTTTTCTAATGTATTTATTTCAAAATAAAATAATTAAGATTACAAAATTAAATAAATTAAATTATAAAACAAAGTTATAATAGAAAATTGTATTTTTTTTGCTTATAATAATTTGAATAATAGAAAAATACACAGAAAATAATGTTGATTTTTATTTGAAAATTAAAAAATAATTTGTAAATTGAATACTTATAATATTAAAATTTTATTTTCTAATTTTATTTATTATATTAAATACTAACATTAAATTAATTAAGAGGTAATTTTGAAAAATATCACGAAAAATATCCTAAATAACATCCTAAATAAAGCAGTTGTAATTATATTATTTACATCATTTTTATCATTTACAGGTTGTTCTTCTATTTTTAATGGAAGTATGGCAACAGTGGCTATTAATTCAAACCCAAGTAGTGCAACTGTAAAAATAAATGGAATGGACGGAGGAGCTACTCCTACAAAAATTAGATTAAAAAGAGGGGAAACACATATTGTAGAAATTAAAAAAGAAGGATACCTTGATTATAAAGTAATTACTAACAAATCAATTGCTGGTTGGTTTTGGGTGAATATAATATGTGGTGGGTTAATTGGTATAGTTATAGATGCTGCAACTGGTAATATGTATGATGTCGAACCAAGAATTATAAATGCAAATTTAACCAAAGACACAAGTTTTAATTTTGAAAATAATAATAATGAATTTGACAATGATTATACCTCAAAATATGTAATGGGAGAATTTGAGTCAATACAATTAAGAGATGAAAATAATAATATTGTTGGGAATATTCAAATTACTTGGGAATAAAAATTGAAGCTCATTTATTTCTTTCTTTTCATCTTTATGTTAAATTTTGCGAATTGTACGAATTTATACTCACAAACATATTTTGAAACTTCAAGTGGGTATATATTCTCTTTTTATCATAATTTAATGTCCCCACTCAGATCAACTATTAGCGAATGTCAATTCTACCCAAGTTGCTCACATTATTCGAGTGAAGCTATTAATGAATATGGAGTTGCAAAAGGCATAATATTAACTGCTGATAGATTTATAAGATGTTCGGGTGGTACTCTTAATCCAAATGATTATCCAAGGTCAAATAAAAAGTTAATCGATAAACCTACTTCAAACAATATCTGGGGCGATAAAAATCTTTGGAAACTAACTTTTAATAAATCGTCAGGTTCAGATTTTAATGATAAACAAGAAACAATCCACGAAGCTAACTTAGAAAATGAAAAATTCTTTAGAGATTTTGATTTCTGTAAATTATTATTCCAAGAAAATAATTTTGATAATTCTATCTATGAATTAAGGAAAATTAATTTTTATGCTAATGATACTTTAACGAAGAACAAAGCTAATCTGCTTATTGCTGTAAATTTTCTCAAAATGAACAAATATTCAGAAGCACGTAAGATAATTGACCACACCAATAAACTTTTCACAAATTTTGATAAATTAGATAAAATAGATAAATTAGATAAAATCAATCTAATTTCTAAAATCGACAACCTAATTGTTGAATATGTAATTAATGATTTGGATAATGCAAATTCGTGGAATATAAACAAATTAAATAAAATCAATAATAAATTGGAACTTGAATCTCTAAATAAAAATGATACTTTGCTTGACAATTTTTTTATACTTTCAAACAAACTAATAGCTTACTCTTATTTCAAAATTGATGATTTCAACTCCTCACTTAAATATCTTCAAACGAAAAACAATTCAAATCTTAACCCAAATAATAAAATAAGTATTCAAAGTTTTGATAAAATTAATAACTTTATGAAAAAAGCTCAAAACACAACTGGTTATAGTCCAGAGTTGGCAGGTATTTTTTCGGCTATTTTGCCTGGGAGCGGTTATGCTTATTGTGGGCATTATAAAGAAGGACTTTCAGCATTAATTATCAATTCATCACTTGGAGCAGGGATTTATTCACAGACAAAATCTAAAAATATTGGTACAGCAGTATTTACAAGTTTAGTTACTTTGCCATTTTATTTGGGTAATATTGTCGGCTCCTACAATACAGTAGAAAACGAAAATTTAAAGACTAAACAAATTTTATTAAATGATTACAGGCACTTAATTGGGATAAACATCTATTTTTCTGACATCTATTATTTAAATTTATTTGACAATTAATATTCGCTTTTACTTGGGCAAATCCACCTCGTAACCTGTATTAAAAGGTTTCAGTATCTTCACATCAGAGGGATATTATTCGCAGAACTTCCACGTTGATTGAGCGTTGTCGAAGGCAACACGTACGCCTTTTTTCCCTAACAAACGAGAGAAAATTCCGTTTTGTATATCTTCAGAAATATCTACACCACAATATTTCGGTTCTTGCTTTAGGAAACTTAATTATAATGATTTCTACATTTTGCAATAATAATATCGTCATTATCAACTTTATAAATTAATCGATGTTCATCATTAATCCTACGTGACCAATATCCATGATATTGATGCTTAAGTGGCTCTGGTTTGCCAATTCCAGAAAATGGTGTATTGGAAATGTCTTTTAAAAGCTCATTAATTTTTTTAAGAATTTTTTTATCAACCTGTTGCCAATATAAATAATCTTCCCATGACTCTTCTACAAATTTAAACTTCATCTAAGTGCAGTTCCTTTTCAGAAGTTAAACCTTTGTTGATTTTATCGATAGCATTATTTAATCGAGTTACATTATTTTTGTCCTGTAATTCAAAATTTGTTGCATTTAGAGAGTTATATTCTGCTAAAGACATAACTACAAATACATTTTCATTTTCGGTATTAACAATCAGAACCTCAGAATTATTTATTAATTTGTCAAAATAATAATTAATACTTTTACTAAAATCACTAAAATTCGTTTGTATCATAAGAAAAACCTCATTGTAATAATTTTATAATTAATATTTACGTTTGTCTTCTGTTTTATTGTAATTCGCTTTTACTTGGGCAAATCCACCTCGTAACCTGCATTAAAAGGTTTCTGTATCTTCAAATCAGAGGTATGTTATTCGCAGAATCCACGTTGACTGAGCGTAGTCGAAGGCAACACGTACGCCTTTTTTCCCTAACAAACGATAGAAAATTATTTGTTATTTTATATTTCAAGTTTTGCTTAAGAACCCCTCACTTGCCCTCCCCGCAACGTATGGATGAAAACGCTTTCGCTATAATCCACACCAGAGAATGGAGCCGAATGAAGAACAGAAATGAGGACAACATTAACTACAATAATGACACAACTTTATGGTTAGCGAACCGTTAGAAAAATAATCCATTGTTCTTTAATTCTTTTCTCTCTCAATCAAAGTAATCCTTAAATCAAGATAATCATCGTTCGGAACAAATTCCTAAAATTATTACCATAAAAAAATGGACAGGTCAAAAAACCTATCCATTAATTTAATCTAAAAAGTATTTAATCACTGTTCTTAGTTGATTAGTGTGCCAATTCTGCTCCATCTAACCGAAACTAATTTGTCAATAAATTGACTTAATGGCAAATTTGTATCCCAAGACCAATAAACTATCAATGGAGTGCCAATTACATTTTCTTCAGGCACAAATCCCCAAGCTCTACTGTCTTCGCTGTTGTCTCTGTTGTCGCCCATACCGAAAACATAATTGGTCTTGACTGTGTATGTATTTGACTTCTTGCCATCAATATAAACGTCATTATAATCAAAAGTAAGTTCGTGTCCCTCACGTTTGATAAATGTAATCCATTGATGTACATTTTCTGCATTTAACTCGATTTTATCGTCCTTTTTTGGAACTTTGATTGGACCGTAATTGTCAGTTGTAAATCCAGCACCCATTGGGAAATCAGCCGGATAATTTGACCTCTCTGGCATCAATACGCCATTCTCAGGTAAAGTAAATTCTTTGTCATTGACGAACACTCTTTTATCTTTAATTTCGATTTTGTCGCCACCCACTCCCAAACATCTTTTTAGATAGTAAGTGAATTCTTTCGGTTCGACATCATCTCTATCACCAGGGTAAATAAATACAATTACATCGCCCAACTCTGGCTTTTTGAAACCAGGGAATTTATAAAAAGGTAATGGAATATTCAAAAATGGTAAAACCTGAGGCGTAGTAGGTCCGTACAGGAATTTATTTACGAACAAGAAATCGCCTGTCATTACTGTTCTCTCCATAGAGCCAGTGGGCACAACAAATGATGCAACAAGCAAGCCATTTATTATCATTACAACTATTATTGCACCTAATAAGGTTTTTGCAAATGATATAGATTCTTCGAAAAAATTAAGTTCTGTTTCTTTTTTTGGGAGTTTTTTTGCTTTTGCCATTAATATTAAAAGTTAGAGATTAGAATAATTAATTAAATTTAGTAATTAGTTTTTATACTTTAAAGTTACAGTATAGTCAATTTCTTTGAAATAATCTGCAGATTCATCATCTTCGAAATCACTATTCAACATCAGTATTGATGGATTAGATAATAACGGATCTACAAGATATAAATTTACATTATATTTGTAAACTTTACTATTGACTACAAATTCAGATTTGAAATTGTACAAATTTTCATTTCTTGAAGTTACTTTAATTGTAAACGAATTATTGATATTTTTATCATTAATTTGTAATGTTGCTTCGATTTTCGAAAATAAGTTTAGATAATCTTTTATTCTTCTTTCTTTGTCAACTGTATCTTTAATGTAAGTTCTATAGAAATGAAGAGGTTTAATTGTCCCTTCAAAATTACCTTTATTAAATACATAAACATCAGTGTATTCAACTTGAGTTGGTGATGTGCTTTCGCTACAAGAATTAATAGACAACACAAAAACAGTAGCGAATAATACTAACAAAAATTTGGATTTTACATTTTGTATTACAGAATGTATATTAGTATGTAAATTAGAATGTAATAGGTTTTTCATATCTTCTCTCTATGATTTGTTGAGAAATATAATCCAATATTAATAAAATTTTCAATTAGCTTGTGAATTAACTAAATAATAGACTTATATAATTTTAATTCATTGTTTAGTTTGGTATTTATATTAATTTATTGACCATTTGAGTAATAATTTAATTATAAATTTACGTTTTTACTATGTTTTTTTATTATATTTTTAAATCTATTTTTCCGTTTCTTTACTTTTCTAATTCTTTTCTTATTTCAATTTGAACAGTTCTGCTGATAAACCTTTCTTCTGGTAGAATATAACTTCTTACACCAGGGGGAAACTCATCAGAGCCGACTCCAATAGATTCAATAATTTTTGCTTTTGGTGCAATAGATTTTATATAATCTCTAACGGCATTCGCTCGCGTTTGAGATAATATTTTGTTCGCATCCAAATCACCCAAATTATCACTAAATCCTTTGATATAAACCTCTGCACCAGAATTGATATTACCAAAAAACTTTCTGATTTCTTTCTTAATTCTTTCGTCAAGCGAATATTGAGACACTTGGAATACAGTTAGAGTCAAACTCTCCACCTCAAACAAAGAAGTATCTTTAGTAACACCAATGTATTTAGAATCACTGAAATTATTACCTTTATTATCAGTTACATAATAATTCACATTTAGTTTTGAGTCATTTTTAGAATCTCTAATTAATTTATATGGCAACACAAAGTTAGAATAAATTGGATTATTATTACCTTGAGTTTTATATACGTCATTATTATCTAAATTAATGTCATAAGACCATGATTTGAAGTCATTTCTTGAGATTAATTCTTTATTCTTTTTGTAGAATGTAGTACTCTCAAAGTTTGGAGCAATTACAATTTCGTCAGGTATCAGAGTAAATGGTCTTTCGTATCTGTCATTTGATAATGAAAATAATAATTCAGGAATATTACTTTCTAATTCAACTCTTCTATTTTCCGAATATCCTTCATCGGTTTGTGTTCTTGTTAGGTCAGTTGGAAAACAGTTACCATTATTGACTTTTACTGCAATTCTATTTTCATTTATACCGAAAACAGAAACAAGATATTTTTTGACGTTATTTGCTCTTTGGGTAGCCAAATCACACTGATTATTTTCAGTCATCGGGTCGATATATCCTTTTACAGTTAATTTAAGCTCTGTATTTTGGTTCATTCTATAACCAATAATATTTAGGTTGTTTTTATGATAATCAATGGGATTTGGATCTAAGTTTGCAATTTTAAATTCATTAATGCTATTTACTTTTACGTATCTATTTGGAATAACAGGAGACAATTCTTCAAAGAATATATATGGTAATAATGGGTACACATCTTTTACGAACTCAACTCTTGCCTTGATTTCGGTAATTTCTTCATTTTTGTTTTTAGGATTCAAAATCTGCAAATTGCCCTTGATTTCACTCACAATTTCTGGTTTTACTTCTTCTTTGTTAATTACCTTGTCATTTTCTTTTTTAATCTTGGCAATATTTACTTTTGGTGTAAATAATGTATCAGTCCTGCTATATAATAGATTTGTAATTTCAGAATAGTCGCCTTCGATTATATCTTTTGTAATATCAGACTTGCCTAATACCACGATAGAATTTGCGTATTTATCACTTTCCAATTTTATGGTGTCGATATCATATTTTTCGTTTGTTTTGCGATAAGTAACAAATGGCGTATAAATTACAGATACACCAATAGCTAAAGTATTAATTCTCCAGTTGTAGTCTTTGATTACATTAGTAATATTTATATTATAATTGATTTCTGGCTTAATTCTTAAAGTATTATCTTTGTTGAGTGGAAATTCATATCCAACTCCAATAGTAGCACCAATCAATAAATCTAAATCTTTTATATCGCCACTTTTTTCATTTCTAATTCTACTTTTGGTATTATTGATTGTATCCAAAAAGTATCCTTTATTACTCGGCTGTATTAGTACTTCTTTTTGCTCATAAGAATTAGAAATGGGCATCGAAAAATTAATCCCAGTACTAATGAATAAATTATCAATTAATTGATAACTAAAGTTAGGTCTAAAATCAATATAATTCAAATTAATATTAAGTAAATGATTGTATAATCCATCTATAGAATTATTTCCATCGGTTACTCTTGTTGGCTCTTGAATAATATATT
>JBDNHS010000122.1:0-1445 GCA_041688685.1 Kapaibacterium sp. (SeqCode) | reverse complement strand
AAAATTAACGAATTTGAAAATTTACATAAAAATATAAATATTATACTTATTGAGTCTAAAACGCAAATTGAAATTATTAAAAGTGATTTTAATAGAAAATTAAATTTTAAAAAATTTGTGAGTGAATTTATTGAAAACAATAATGAAAATATTGATTTACAAATTGTGAATCATATCTTAAATTACCCCAGTAAGTTAATTAATGACCTAATCCAAGCCAACAATTACATTTACAACCGATTTCTTTTGGAATTAGAAGCACCAAATATTTTGAAAAATGAAATCCGTGCATTTATAAGTTCAAATACTCACCAAATTAACGCTCAATTATTCTTTAATATTATTAAAATGAGGTCAATTGATATAAGCAAAATTAATAAAAGTGAAAGTATTAGAAAATTTTATAAACTATTTAATATTGAAGCAGATAAAATAGAATCAATAGTTAAATCTTTTTCAAATTTCACTATTGTTGATGAAACTAAAAAAATCCCAAAACAAGACTTAATTTTAGAATATTTGAGTGAAAATCAAATTAACTTTAAAGAAATAATATTAAAAAAAATAAAAAAATAATTATATGAAAGGAAAATTTTTCCAATTCCTTCCATTCGATATAGTAATACTTACCTATCTTACTATATTTCAATCAAATACACATAAACATAATTTGCAAGTAAAATCCTTTGTAATACATTAATAAAATGAATAATTTTATTTTAGTATGTTAAACAATTTTACAGGATTTAAAAATGAATGATAACTTAATCATTATCTCAAAAACAGAGCTTATCTCAATTTTGGAAGAAGTAATTGATAGAAAATTACTGAAACTATCAAACCTGCCAGAGATTTTAGAAAAATCAAAAAGAGTACAAAATGATGAATTATTAGAGACCGAGCAGGTGATGAAGATATTAAAGGTCTGCCGAAATAAATTATTTGAATTAATAAAAAATGGAGAATTGGTAGGATTCAAAATTGGCAAAAGAAGATTATTCAAATATGAAGAAGTAATGGCTTTTATTCAAGTCAAAAGTGAATGTTAATATTCACTTTTGATTTATAATATTAATTAAAAAAACTAAATCTTCAACCATAAACAACAAAATATTGTTGTTAGCTTACCAATTTCTCTGCAAAATCATTTTTTAATTTTAAAATTCCATCCTTCCCATTATTATTTTATCCAAACTTAAATTCAATTCTCTATATTTGGATTTAAGTTTGTTGTATAAGATAATTATTACCATCAATAAAAAAAGCATATCAATTTGAACTCTTATATTTATTATTATTCTATGAATTTATTAAAAATATTTATTTTATTTGATAATATTACTTGAATACTTCTTCATCAGTTGATGTTTTTGCATTCAAATTTGCAAATACTTTATGTTATTACATTGAAAATTGCAAATAATATCTAAAACATTTATTTTTTT
>JBDNHS010000121.1:0-18574 GCA_041688685.1 Kapaibacterium sp. (SeqCode) | reverse complement strand
ATAAGGAACTTATTAAATTTTCGGCAATTAGATCAAGACCTATTTTTCTTGTTGTGGCTTTTTGGGTGGCAAACTTGATAAATCAATTAAATATATTTGGTGGGGGCGGAATTATAGATGATTTTGAGCAGAATTATATCATCAATATTAGTAATTATGGTATTTTTGAACAAGTAATTATTTTTACACTTTCATTTATTGGGATATTATTTTTGTCGTGGTTAATGGATTTTGTGAACATTTAATAGTTATTACAACTTTAGTCTCAAACGATTCAATAATAATTTTATAATCAAAACTGGATTTACTACAACAAATCAATCTACAATTCCAATAAATAAAATCCAGTTAGTACAGATTAAAACTAACTTATTAAAAAAGTACTTCAATTTTTATTCATTATTTTTGGATACCGCCGGGTTCGATTCCACAAAGAACAAAACATCTGAAGTAGTAGTTCCTTTTGCAAGATATGAAAGGATTTTGGATATAATTAAGGAGTTCTTAAACTTAGAAGAGAATTATCAAATCTTAAAAATCTCTACAAAAGTCATCATCAGAAGGACATTAAAGTTTGAAATTTTGTTGATTTTGATTACAACAGTATTTGTTTATTTGTTTAATTATTACTATTTGATAATGTTAGCTTTGACACCATTAATTTATTATTATAATTATTTATACTTTATCAATTTTAGTTATTCGACTAATGATAAATTTATTATTATCAGACGTGGAGTATATTTTAAGTCTGAATTAATAATTCCTATTGACAAAATCCAAAGTGTTACGCAAGTAAGTAACTATTTCCAAAGAAAATTAGGTTTATCTGATATTATAATAGATACAGCCGCAAATGATACTTTTTCGAAAGCAACAATACCGGATTTGGACAAAGAAGATTCTGACTTTTTGTATCAAAACATAAATGAAATTACAATTAATATCATAAAAGAGAAAAGACAAAAGAAGTAAGAACCTGTACTATTAAAAATACAATCAAATAATATTACTCAAATATTATTTTAAGATTTTCTTGTCTTGGGTATCTAATTTCGCCGTCAGATGTTTTGGTAAATAAATATAATTCAACTTCTACTTTATCGTTATTTTTATTATTAATAATTAAACTTTTATTTAATTGTAGATTAATAATATTATTAGAATCTTTAGAAGTTAACATTTTATACTCTAAGTGATAATCTGAAACGAAGTTAGTTTCTTCATTATTACCGTTAAAATAATTATCATAATTGCTTCTATTTTGATAATTATTTGATTGAATAACTTCTATTCTATTATTTTCTAACTTTACCTGTAAATTAATTGGATTTGTAATCACTAAATTTATACAATCAATATTTTTTAATCTTTGATTTAATTCAAACTGAAAATAAATATACCGACCATCTGCCACAAATCTCAAAATATCTAATATTGCTCCGATTTGGTGCATAGCCGAAAATTCTGATTTTGCATAATAATAACCAGCATTTCCCCAAAGCTTTTTATCATCAATATGTTCAAATGTTTCAGTGATTTTGTGTTTTTGTTGTATGACAATATTTTGAAAATTATTAGACATTATACTAAAATATAATGCCTCTGGAATCTTAATATTTATCTCTTTGCTTAGCATTTCTTTGGAGATGATTTCATAAAACTCTAATAAATTATATCTAAACAACTTATCAAAATCTAATCTATTCGGTGCCGAATGTTCATCACCAAACCACCAAGACCAATCTGAGCTTTCTGTAATTAATAAATACTTATATGCTTCTTCTCTTGGTATTTCGGACAGCAAAGATTTATTTTCTTCAAAAATCTCTCTTGCATTAGATAACAATTTCCAAGCAATTTTATCTTCTTTGTGTCCAATCCATATTTTGAAATTAGCATTAATCCAAGAGCCAGCTTTAATATTCTCTAAAATCTCGATATTTTGATTTAAAGAATAATTGTTATAATTGTAAATTAAATCTTTTGAAATTTCATCAAATGTAACTGTTTTTAATAAATTATCAGTTTCTAAATGCGAATATAAACTATTCAAAAAGTCAAATCCGTTGTTTGGGTAAAATTCCCAGCAATTTTCTCCATCTAAAATAACAGTTACAACTGCAGTGTCTAAGGCGTCTTCACCGAAAAAACGGGTCATTTCGTCTCTTATTTGCAACAAATAGCTAATAAAATCATTTTTGGCATCAATATGATTCCAATTTGAATAATTAAAACCTAATTTGTCTGATAAGATATGATCTCTAAAAAATATAGGAAGAATCTCGCCTTTTGAGTTTCTATAAATTTTGGGAAAGTATTTGTTGAGATGATTGTGAATTACTTTTGTAGAATTATAATATACAGTTTCATCGCTGGCAGTCCATTTTAACCCATTTTCTATTAATAAATTCAATACCTCATTAGAAATTGAACCCTCTGAGGGCCACATTCCAAACTCATTGATTTGAAAATTATCTTTAATAAAGTCTGTAGAAAGTTTAATTTGTACATTCGCATCTTCTTTGTATGCGAATAAACCTTTTTCTAACTTCAAATTCGGCATATTTTCAAAAGCACTATCGGTATCAACTAACAATGGCAAAATCGGATGATAATATGGAGATATTGAAATAGAAATTTGACCGATGTCATATAATTGTTTGTAATTAATAGCTAATTCATTTAGAATTTTAAAGTGAAAATTAATTAGTAATTGTTTATCAACTTCTGTAAAATTTCTATCTTTATGAATTAGATTAATTATAACAGGGTCAGTTTTGCTGATTTCTCCAATCCAACATAGATTATACCATACTTGAATATCTAAATAATCTTGAGCTGAAAATTGATTAATATCTTCGGTATTTTCTTTATATTTGGTATATAGCTCTTTATATCTTGGGTTTGGTGAAATTAAATTTTCATAATTACAGATAAAAAAAGAATCCAAAATATCTTTTTTGTGTTCTGAAGTTAAATTTTCGGCTTTGTATTCAGTTAATTTTAAAACTTTATCTTTGATACCAGAAGCAGTATAAAGTTTTATTTGCTCAAATAATGAAGGTACTAAATTAAAGGTCTGTTTTATATTTGGATATTTGAATAATAACTTAGGTAAGTCTAAGTAGTCTTTTACTCCGTGTAATCTCACCCAGGGCAATAAGAACTCTCTTTGATTTACAATTTCAGAGCTTACATCTTCAGAATTTACTTCTTCAGAATTTACTTTAGCAATTTGATTATCACTTTTATAATTAATCTCATTTTTGGATAATGTATCAAAAGTTTGCGGATTGTAAGTATAAATAGGTTGATGTTGATGCCAAAGTATGGCTATTTTTAGAGGTTTCATTAATGTAAAATTTGTGTAATTATTAAAGTTACTATTTTATCTAATTATTTGTTTAATCAATGTTCTAAGAGATATTCATTAAACGTTTAAATAACTATTTTTGGATTATTTATTTAAATAAATATCAATTAATAAAATCAATCACAAATATACAATGAAACAACCAATGAAACTAAGATATTCAATAAATATATCAAAATTTTAAAAAGTAATAAATATAAATGAATCAATACAACTATAAAACTAAAATTTATAGCCGGCAGTAATACCAAGATTAACGTTGGCGAATTTATCGTAAAAGTCAAAAGATAATCTCGGATTTAGATTTATTTTTTTGATGTTGATTTCGTACCCAACGCCGACTCTATAAGCGATGGCAGTAATTTGTTTGAACTCATCAGGGAATGTTTGATTGGGCAGGTAATTAATTTTATTTGCCAAACCTTTATAATTTGCAATACCAGGTGCGAAGAAGAATTTGAATTTTTGATTATTGGAATAGACATAAATAGGTACAAAGCCAAAAATATCGACATCTCCCACAAATGATGCCATTCCGGTTAGTCCAATACCCAAATTATTTAGTCCAGGTAATTTATATTCATAATCAATACCAGACGAAACTTTTATCTTAGTATCTTGCAAATCACCAACTTTATTATAATTTGCACCAACATAAAGACTAATATTATGCAATTTTCTTTCATCGGAATTATTTTGTGCAGATATTTTGCTGCCAAATACTAATATTAATATCAAAAAAAGACAAAGTTTGTAAAAAATATTCATATTATTATTTTGTCTTAAGTTTAATGTATACTTGCTATTTTTCATAATTTTAACATCTTAATATTAAATAAATATTAGATCCTTTTTTAAAATTAAATCTAAATTAAATCTATATAACTTCAAGAATTAAAAACATTAATTGTGCCAAAGAAAAAGAAGCCCTTATTTTGAGTTTATTTTATATTACAATTTAATATTACGATTTTTTACTATAAATTAATATTATTTCAATTAAATACGTCTATAAATTGTAAGATTATATTTATATAATTAAATTGACTTTTTAACTAAACGTAAAGATAATAATTTATCAATTATAACTGTATTAAATTAATTTGAGGAGTATCGATGTCTCTTAAAATAGCATTAAATGGATTTGGTCGTATTGGAAGAATAGTAGTCAGAGAACTATTCAATAGAGGAATAGATTTTCAATTAGTTGGTATTAATGACTTAACTGATGCCAAAACATTAGCTCATTTATTTAAATTCGATTCCGTACATAATAAATTCCCTGGGACTGTTACTTCTGACGAAAACTCAATTACAATCAATAACCAAAAAATCAAAATCTCTGCTGAAAAAACCATAGAAGCACTTTCTGGGGGTGAAATTGATGTAGTTATTGAAGCAACAGGAGTTTATACAAGTAAAGAAGCTTTGTTGAAACACATCGAAAATGGTGCGAAAAAAGTTATTTTAACTGCACCAGCCAAAGATGCATTAGATGCTACTGTTGTTCTTGGCGTAAATGATGAAGTATTGACTGGTAATGAATTGGTGTTATCAAACGCATCTTGTACAACAAACTGCTTGGCTCCAATGGTAAAAGTATTAAATGATAAATTTGGTATTGAAGTTGGTTTTATGACTACTATACACGCCTATACTAATGACCAAAGAATATTGGACTTGCCCCATAAAGATTTGAGAAGAGCAAGAGCAGCAGCTATAAATGCTATTCCTACTTCGACTGGCGCTGCAAAAGCAGTTGGTCTTGTGATTCCAGAGTTAGCTGGTAAATTAAAAGGTTATGCTGTAAGAGTGCCACTTCCTGATGGTTCATTAACGGATTTCACAGCTATACTCAAAACTAAAGCTACTAAAGAAGAAATCAATAATGCAATGAAAGAAGCATCTGAAACTTATCTAAAAGGTATTTTAGAGTATTCCACTGACCCATTGGTATCAAGTGATATTATCGGCAATCCACACTCTTGTATTTTTGATTCCGATTTAACTGACGTTAATGAAAATATGGTCAAAGTTGTTGGCTGGTATGATAATGAATTTGGTTATTCAAATAGAATTGTTGACTTATTACTTAAAGTAAGCAAAAACTAAATATTAGAAATTATATCTATTAGAAAATACAAAAGGACTATTTATTCATTTAAATAGTCCTTTTTGCTTAATATTATTTTTTTTAATTATTTTTTTAATCATTTTCTTCTTTAATCATTCTTAGTATTATTTCGATTTCCTCATTAATTTGAGTAACTTTAGAATTTAATAATGCCTCATCTTCGAAAGTTACATTTTCTAACTCAACACTATACTTATATAAATTCAACATACAAGTTATGGCTGCAGAGCCTTTTAGTTTATGAATTGTAAAATAAAATTGTTCTAAATCTCTATTAACTATTGAATTCTTAAATTCATTCTTAAATTCATTTTGAAGAAAATCTACCATTATATCTATAATTAAATTAATAAAACTTGGGTCACCATAAAACTTTGCACCAAATGCACTTTTATCATAATGCTCATTCTTGTATTTTGGTAATTCTATTTCTTCCATCAATCTCCTATCTAATTCTAAATCTATTAGAAAATCTCAAATTTTATTAAAAAAGGCATCAATTATTTTGATACCTTCTTTAAATTAAAAATAGTTTAAAAAGACAATTATTTGCTTATATTTAATTTTTCTACAAAGTTTTGTGATGGGGTATTTAAAATTACAAAGTACACGCCATTCGTAAAATTAGTTGCATCTAAATTAAAGTTATAGACTCTATAATTATCAGTATTTGCTTGTTTGTTGATAGAATTATTCATTGAATTGTCAACAGAATTACTTGTATTAGAAATAATTATCTCTTCATTTACCAATTCACTAATAACAGCACCAGCCATATTTACTAATTTTAGACTATAGAACCCAGACTCAATAGGAGTAAAGTCAATATTGAAAATTGAACTTGTTGGGTTAGGTTTGATATTTACCCCTGAGTTCACAATCAATGGATTAATTAATCTTGCACTGCCATCTAAATCAATACAAACGCCCAATATAGTAAATTGCGCAGTATCGGCTTCAATAGTTACCTTACCTTCTATTGTAGTTGAATTGTATATTATAATATCAGAAACGATTTCATTACCCAATAAAGCTCTGATTTTTAGAGTGGTTAGTAATATATCGCCTGGTTCAGCATTTAAAATTGGTGAATTATTTTGTCTATTAATTTCAGAAAAGTTAATTAACTGACTAATTTCTACATCTCTGAATCTAGAATCGCTGTTGTAAACAGTAGAAGGCAAACCAAGTACTTCTGTTGTAGTTGCATTGTACCTTACAAAAGTTTTGATACCTTTATGGAAGTTTTGTAAACTTTTGTTTTTATCTCTTACATATAAAGGAAAATCAATTACATCACCTGGTTTTGCAGCCACAGGGAATATTTTTGCTTTTAGATTTACCAAAATTACTGTGAATTTACCGTTATCAATATTTAATGCAATAGAATTATTATCAACAGTTTGATTAGCTATAAATGTAATATCAGTTTCTGTTACAGCACCACCATCAGTAATTGTAAAATTTAAATTTAAATCTTGGTCTGCATTTGTTCCATTCAAGTTAATTGTCAACGGCAATCTTCTTTTGCCACCAACAATAGTACCAACAGGCGTTGTACCAGTCGGCTCTAATAGAGTTGCATCAAATTCAATTGTAAAGTTAATAGTTTTAGCTCCAGTTGCTAATACTTCAAATTTATTTCTTAATTTAACTGGTATTGTGATTTTGTCTCCAATTAAGCCAGAATAAGTCTCATCAATAATTAAGTCTGCTGTTGCAAATTTAGGGTCACCGATTAGATTAAAATTACCAGTGTAATTACAAGCGTTAGTTTTAGCTATTAAATTACTGTTTGGTAAAGGGTTGTTTTTATCAGGCGTAAATCTGACAATAACATTAATACTGCTATTTTTAGCAATTAATACGTTTGTAACCGTAGTTGGTTGGACGATAGTATATTGTGCATTATCAGTACTCAAATCGACTAACATATCTCTATCCGTAGGATTAGCAACAGCAATGATTTTATCATCAGAATTACCAATTGTTGCAATAAAATTAGTGTTAGGTGCATTTAATACCGGAGTTACTACTTGTGCAGTAAGATTTACATTTATTGTTTTTTCTTTACACGTTTCATCTATAATAGTCCAAACTCCTGTAAATGTTCCATCGGCTCCACTTGTGAAAGTAATAGTTACTTTGTCTGTTAAATTAGTATTTAATTTCCAATTTGATTTATCAACCGAATAACCAATACCAATTACCGAACTACCAAGGAAATCTATCTCTACATTACTCAAGTTCGTAAATTCTACATCACGAGTAATTACTTCATTTGGACAAACTATTCCGAAATCTATAGAAGGAAGATTAGTTGTAAAGTCTATTTGATTTTTTTGTGCGGTAATTTTTACGATTTTATTTTTGTCATTATCCGAATCATTAATGATAGTCATATCAGAAGTGAAATTAGGATTTTTGTTCGATGGTGTGAATTTCACTCTTACATTTACAGTTCCACCAGCAGGAACAATAGTAGGATTTGCCCCAACTAATGAGAAATCAACTGTATTCGAAAGTGTAATTGAAGTGATATTCAAATCAATTGCACCAGAGTTATTGATAGCAACATTTTGTTCTGTTTCACCACAAGAAATAGCACCAAAAGCCAAGTCATTTGCTAATATTTCTGGTAAGCCAGAGCCAGTACCAGTGATGTTTGCAGAATATTCGTTTCCATCTTTGGCTACGATAGTATAAGTAGCAGTTGAGAGTTGAACATCAACCGGCGTATAACTTATATCCATATCCAAACATTCGCCACTTTTGAGTACTTTAATTGCGTTATTTACTTTAAATTCTGTTAGATTATTGCCACCAACTCTGTAACCAGTGATTTCTATATCATCACAGGAATTATTACAAAACTTGCTAGTATATACAGCAGTTTTAGTTACACCTTTTGTAGCAAATCCAACATTAATATCTTCAATTAATACAGTTCCACCTTTTATATTGATTGGCTTGATTGTACAGGCATCAGATGATAATAAAGTTACTACACCTTCTTTACAATTTTTGTCAGTTGGTTTATAAGAGACTTTAATAGTTCGGCTTTCACCTTTATTTAATTTGAAAGGAGGATTAGTCCCACCCCAATTTGATACTTCAAATTCTGGAATAGTAGAACTAAATCCAGTAACATTCAAAAAGTTTTGTTGAGCATCGATTACTACATCTACTGCTTGACTGCCACCAACTGGTATATTCAAAATAGTATTGTTTGCTGCTCTTGTAGTATTAAGTATTGGTAATTTTAGTGGGTTTATTACATAAGTAAATGTATCTTTAGGTTTGTTACCTAACTGAAACTCTACTTCCAAATCCCCACCATCACAATCAGTATCCCATTCTATTTCACAAGGAGCAAGATTACCGTCTAATTGAGCTAATTGCAAAATCTGAGAAAGTACACCTTCTAATTCAGCTTGCGTTGTTAAATTATTGTAAAGTCTACCATTAGTACCTTGGGCTATAGTTGATATTGGATTAGCACTCAGATCTACTCCCAATCCAACTATAAAAACAGTTGCATTAATTGCATTCGCTCTTGCAATTATTTCACCTGTTTTTAGTTGTTCGTTATTAGCAAATTGAGGGTCATGTAACCCGTCAGTAATAAATATTATAAATGGTTTCCAACGACCAAATGCAGCTAAATCCAAAGCTCCTCTATTTCCATTTATTCCTAAAAATCCAGCATTTATATTAGTACCACCACCAAATGCTATTTTATTAACATCTTTTTTCAATGAATCTCTATCAGTTGTAAAAAACATCCTTTGAATTGATGCCGCAGGTCCAGAAGAAAATTCTGTAATCCCTGCCTCACATCTATCAAAAGGCAATATATCAATAATTTTTGTTGCAGAAGCTCTTGCTATACCTGACTTCAATGGTTGAGTTGTGTTTGTACCAGCACCATTATCTGCAGGATTGTAATTCATACTTGCAGTTTTATCAATTGTCAATACAAGAGAGAATTTTTTGACATTTGGTGAGCAAAATACCGAGTTGGTTGCTCTATCTTTTCCACCATCTTTAATTTTTATATCTGTATTACTTAAGTTTCTAACTTCTTGGTTAGAGTTATTGGTAACAACAACCTCAGCTTTCATTTTTGGATAATTGCTTTGGTCAACAGAAATAATCTTTATTGTTTCTTGTGAAATTAAAGCTTCATTAAAAAACGATAGTAATAATGAAACGATTAGTGAATGAAGAAAACTTGAGCTAATGTAGTTCAAATTTTGATTATTTATTTTTTTCATATTTAGGCCCTCTGAAATTTATTTTTATTTAGTTTATTTTCTAGTCAAAGCATATAAATTTTAATTTAATATCACTCTATTAACAACGCTCCATTTATAATAACAAATGATGTTACTATTTGTTACTAAATTAGTGAATATATATTCATCAATTTGTAATTAAATTAAATATAATCCAACTTTATTTTACTTAATCTAGTATTTATTCAATAGGTGTTTCGATATCAATCGTTACAGTTCTTGAATAAAATCTTCCTTCAGGTAAAGTATTGTCATACAATAATTGATCTTCACCGTAAGATTTGACAAATTTCTTATCTATTCCCAAATAATTAGCAACTGCATAAGCTCTTTCTAATGCTAATTTTTTGTTAAGTTCATTATTTCCAATTCTATCACTATAACCTTTGATTGCAACAACAGACGAACTTCTCAGACGTTTTTTGGCAGAAGTTGCTATTTCCATATTGGCAGGTGAAAGGTCTGATTTATTGAAATTAAATCCAATAATTGCGAACTTATCAATCTCTTTATCGTCTAAAACTTCATCAATTTTTTTCTCAATAGTCAATTGTTGAACTGGCAATGTTTGTACCGGAGAATCTAATATTTTGTTATCATTATCTGTTACAACTAATCTATATTGTAAAGGTTTGTCCAAACGGGGGACATATTCTTGCTCATTTTCTAAGGTAACGTCCCAGTCAATTTTTTCTGGAGGAACGCCTGTACCACTAAATACTTTTAGCTCTTTATTATCTTGAGAAGTAATTACTTTCCAATCTTTAACACCGATAGTTGTAAATATTTGCGGTTTGAATCTAAATCTTGGTGGATTTGAAATTCTAAGAGTATCTTTTACATTCACGGGCTCAAATAATTGAGGTATGTTAGCGACCATCTCAACTCTTCTATTTTCTTCGATACCATCTTGCTCTTTTAAGTTTGAAGGTATTTCTGGTAAATTACGGTATTCAATATTTATACGTCTTGAGTCAATTCCCCATTCTCTAACCAAGAAATCTTTTACAACCTCTGCTCTTTGTTGTGATAATACTTTATTTCCTCTTTCGGCATCTAAATCAGAATTACATCCAATCAAAGTAATATTACCTTGCGGATAGAATTGTAATCTTTTACCTAATATATTAAGTATATTTAGATATACATCCATTGTTTTGATTTTGTAGAAATTTTTGAAACTAAAATCATCTTTTTCTGTTTGATTTAGTCTCATATATCTTTTTGGAATATCATTACTATTATCATCAAAAAATACGTAAGGTAATAAAGGGTGTGTTCTATTCATCAAAAATTCTTCGACTTTGATAGTAGAAACTGATCTTTCATTATTATTTTCATCTAAAGCCAACGCTATAACTGTTGCATCTAATTTTGGTGCAACTGGCGGTGGTGGTGGTGGTGGTAATGGAGGTGGCGGAGGTGGCGGTGGTGGTGGAAGTTTTACTTTTTCTGGTCTTATTGTTCTTGGAGCAAATCTAAGTCCAATACCACCACTTAATGTAAGTGCATTCCAACCGAAATTATTTATAAATGAAGTAACATTGTATCCCAACATTGCTTCTGGTACCAAAAATATTGTATTACTACTGTTTAATGGTAAATCATAACTAATACCACCCATCATAGCTAATTCTATTGCAGAAATATTTGGAATATCTCCTTCGGCTTGATTTCTAATTCTACCTAAGTTATTACCATTTACGTCTGTGAATACCCCATTGCTTGGGTTTGTTATTTGTTCTTTTTGTTTAAAGGTATTAGAGATAAATGTACCACCTCTAATTCCAGCATTAATTCTAATTTGGTCAGTCAATCTATATGCTAATAACAATTGCAAATTTACACTTGCCAAAGTGGCATCAATAGAGTGTTCGAAACTACCTTGTGAACTACCGCCGTTGAGATTTGCTATAGTTGTTGATTCTTCTCTTGAGATTACACCACTCAAATCATAATAACCTAATCGAGTTGATAATTCTAAATCTTGACTTAATGGGATATTCATAAATAATGAACCATTAATATTAAGCCCAGAGCCGGTTTCATAACCAGGGCAACAGCTTTTGACACCCTCAAGACCTTTGAAGTCTGCAAAGTGTGAATTAATTCCGACTGCACCAGTTAATCCATAATTTAGTCTTGTTTGCCAAGGACCTTGCAAATATTCAACTGAATCGGTTACAGTACTGTTTGAACTTTGGGTAAATAAATTATTATTATTCACATACAAAGTTAAGAAAATCACTATAATAATTTTTAATTTATTCATAATCATAATATAGTTTTCTTATTTATTTCCATTTTTATAATGTTTAATATCATACATAATAAATTTGAGTAATATTGTTTTATTGAAAAAGTTGAAATCTAATTGAGCAAATTAATAATATTTTCTGCAAAAGTTTATGGTATTAATTAAAATTATTATTCAATATAATATTCTATAAAGTTTTGCTAATTACTAATAAAAATTTGATTTATTACTTTTTATAACTTTGATATTTTCAAATATAAAAAAAAAAGAATAATTAAAATAATTATTGAAATAAAAACATACTAAGTTGTATTAATTTATTGAAATATATTTAAATAATAGCTATAATATTAATTAAATAATTATTATAAAAATCTAAAATTGACTATTTTTGTAAACTTGATATAAAACAATTTAGAATATATTTTGTTCTTATTATTTAGCTATTTGACTATATTATAACTAAATATATGACCAAACATACAGCTAAAGAAATATATTAGCAAATTAAGAAAATTAAAAACATCAATTTAAACTAATAAACAAATGAATTCAAGAGAAATTAGAAATACATTTTTAGATTTTTTTAGAAATAAAGAGCATAAAATTGTTGATTCGGCACCAGTTGTACCTCACGGAGATCCAACTCTATTATTCACTAATGCTGGTATGAACCAATTTAAAGATGTATTCCTTGGAGAAGGGAACAGAGAATACACAAGGGCTGTCGATACACAAAAATGTATAAGAGTGAGCGGAAAACATAATGATTTGGAAGAAGTAGGGGTTGATACATATCATCATACTTTTTTTGAAATGTTGGGTAACTGGAGTTTTGGGGATTATTACAAAAAAGAAGCAATCCAATGGGCGTGGGAATTATTGACTGATGTATGGAAATTGCCAAAAGATAGATTATATGTAACAGTTTATAGAACTGACGATGAATCGTATGAAATTTGGAAACAATACCTACCAGAAAATAATATTTTGAGATTTGATGAAAAAGATAACTTTTGGGAGATGGGCGAAACTGGACCTTGTGGACCTTGTTCGGAGATACATTTTGATGGTACTATTGACAAATCTGGTAAAGATTTAGTTAATGCTGGCTCGCCTGATGTAATTGAAATATGGAATTTGGTATTTATTCAATATAATAGAAAAGCTGATGGTACTCTAAGTGAATTATCTGCCAAACACGTAGATACAGGTATGGGATTTGAGAGAATTACGAGAGTATTGCAAGGAAAAGACTCAAATTATGATACTGATATTTTTATGCCTCTTATTCAAGAAATCGAAAAAATAACAAATAACAAATATTCTACAGACTTAAATAATGAAATTGGTATTGCAATGAGAGTAATTGCTGACCATATTCGTACTTTGAGTTTTGCTATTGCTGATGGTGCTTTACCTGGTAATGAAGGTAGAAGTTATGTTTTGAGAAGAATATTAAGAAGAGCTTCGAGATATGCCAAAAAATTAGGTGCAAATAAACCGATACTTTTTATGCTTGTTCCAAAATTAATTGAAATTATGGGCGATGTATTCCCAGAAATTAAAACACAACAAGAAATAATTACAAAGGTAATCAAAGGCGAAGAAGAGAGCTTTTTGCAGACGCTTGAAAGTGGTATAAATAAATTTGAAGAGATTGTTTCTAATCAAGTTAATTCTGAACAAAAAATTATTAATGGTGATGAGGCATTCTTGCTTTATGATTCATTTGGCTTTCCATTGGATTTGACCGAATTGATGGCAAAAGATATTGGATTTAAAGTTGATATCGAAGGCTTTAATCAGAATATGAAAGAGCAAAAACAAAGATCAAGATCTGCTAGAAAAGTAATTTTGCAAGAAGCAGACAGTAATAAGTTTAATTACTATACAGATTTTGTTGGTTACGATAGATTAGAATCTGAATCTAAAATATTATTTGTTGAAGAAAATAAGATAATTCTAGAAAATACTCCTTTTTATGTAGAAAGTGGGGGACAGGTTTCTGATACTGGGATTATTACCTTTGGTGGAGAAAAGTATTTTGTTGAAGATGTGAGAAAATTTGGTAATTCTTATGTACACTTTTGTGATAGAGAATTAGAAAATAGCATTGGAGATGTTGCTTTATTGCAAGTAGATAAATTAAGACGTAAACAAATTGCCCGAAATCACTCGGCTACTCACTTAATGCACGAAGCTTTAAAAATGACACTTGGGTCACATATCCAACAACAAGGCTCAATGGTAAATGATATTAATCTAAGATTTGATTTTAATCATTTTGAGAAAGTTGATAAATCTGTTATCAAAGATATTGAAGATATTGTAAATACCAAAATTTTGGAAAGTCATATTGTAAAAACTAATATTTTGAATATTGATGAAGCCAAAAATAATAGCAAAATTAAAATGTATTTTGGTGATAAGTATGGAGATACAGTTAGAGCAGTTGTAATTGATGAGAAGTTTTCCATCGAATTGTGTGGTGGTACTCATATTAGTAATTCATCTGAAATTGGGTTCTTCAAAATTATCACAGAAACTGCAATTGCATCTGGAGTAAGAAGAATTGAAGCTATAACAGGTAACGCAATTCAAAATTATGTGTATATGCTTAATGACAGAATTGCCGAAAAAGGCGAAAATGTTAATGAATTGCAAGATAAAATAAATAAATTAGAGAAGAAAATCAATGAACTTGTCGTTATTGAATTAGCAAATAACCTTGACAAAATAATTGAAAATCCTGTTATAATTAATGACATAAATGTTGTAATTGGTAAGTTTGAAAATGTAGAAGCAAATAACTTGAGAGACTTGGGTGAAAAATTAAGAGATAAGACTAAAAATTCTGTATGCCTTATTCTATCTATAGTTGAGGACAAAATTTCGATTGTTTGTACTGTCTCTGATGATTTGTTATCAAAATATAATGCTGGAAAGATAGTCTCTTTAGCTGCAAAGGTTCTTGGTGGTGGTGGAGGAGGTAAGCCTCACTTAGCTCAAGCAGGTGGCAAAGATTTGAGTAAAGTTAATGATTTACTGAATAATGATTTTTTTCAAATTATTAGAGAATATTAAACTCATTATATAAATTCATGCTATAAGATTTTTCTCAATAATCTTTCTTAATAAATCTTTCATTTGCTAATAAATAGCCAAAACTTGCATATTTCTTTAATTATTTAATATAAAACGACCGAATATGAAAAAAATACTTGTTAATTGTAATTCAAATAAAAGCCAAAATTTTAATAGTTCTTTTACATTTATTAAAATTACTTCTGTTTTATTATTTTGTGTGATTTTTACTTTAGGATTAATCAATCCAAATATTGCCAATGCTCAAGGATTTGGGAATTTGACAAAGGAACACCAACAGTTTCATAAATTTGTTGGAGAATGGAATCAAATATCCAGTTTTAGCGATTTGGAAGGCAAAAAAACTCAGACTAAAGGTAGAATTGTTGGAAGTGTAATACTATCTGGTACTTTGTTGGAATTAAAAGGATTACAAGGTAATCAACAAATAATAACAGAGAGTTTGGTTTACATTGGCTATGACCAGAGTATAGAAAAATATTACTTACACGGTTACGACAGAAATGGTGGAATTCCGAATACTTATTTAGGTGATTATGACAAAAATGCTAATAAGTATAGGTTTGAAACTTATATGGTTGATGTCAAAAAAGGTAAAATACTCTCTACATTCGAAATATGGTTTGAAAGGGAAGATAAATTTATTTATAAAGTTACTATTCACGACCCAGGGAAACCAATTATAATTGCAGAAGTTGCTAATATAAAAGTTGAAAATTCTATAGAAAATTCTAACAAGAATTCTAAAACTAAACAAAAATTAAAAAAATAAATTAATTTACTTAAATTAACAAAAAAATTAAAATTAAGAGTATTATGTCTAAGAACAAAGGAATAAATAGAGGATTAAATGATGATCAGATTTTATTACGTGATACTGTAAGAAAATTTGCTGAAGATATAATTCAGAAACAATCAAAGGAATTTGACGAAAAAGAGGAATTCTCTTATGAAATAACAAAAGGTATGGCTGAATTGGGTCTTTTGGGTGCCTTTATACCCGAAAAATACAATGGAAGTGGATTAGATTATGTTTCTTATATTATTGCTGTAGAAGAGATTGCACGAATTGACGGCTCTAATGCAGCAACTGTTGCAGCACATAATTCATTGGGCACAGGTCCTTTGTATTACTTTGGTACGGACGAACAAAAAAGCAAATATTTACCAAAATTAACTGAGGGATACCTTTGGGGTTTTGGATTAACTGAACCAGAAGCTGGCTCTGACGCTGGAAATACTCAGACTACTGCGGTGCAAGACGGAGATGAATGGGTTATAAATGGTTCTAAAATATTTATCACAAATTCTGCTACTGATATTACTCTTGGCTCGACTGTTTTGGCTGTTACTGGTACAAAACCGAATGGCAAAAAAGAACTTTCTTGCTTTATTGTAGAAAATGGAACAAGAGGATTCGTACAGAGAGCGATGAAGGGCAAAATGATGTGGAGAGGGTCAAATACTGGCGAATTGTTTTTTGAAGATGTGAGAGTCCACAAATCAGCTATGCTGGGCAAAAGAGGTGATGGGTTCAGACAAATGTTAGAGACATTAGACAGAGGTAGATTATCTATTGCTGCAATGGGACTGGGTTTGGCACAGGGTGCATTTGAATATGCCCTTAAATATGCAAAAGAACGTAAAACTTTTGGCAAACCTATATCTACATATCAAGCAAATGCTTTTAAATTAGCTGATGTTGAAATGGGCTTAGAATTAAATAGAAAATATTTGTACGATACTTGTAGAATGCTCGAAGAAGGTGAAAACATAACTAAAGAGGGCGCAATATCCAAACTTAGTTGCTCTGAATTAGCCCACATGTCAGCCAATCACTGTGTTCAGATTTTGGGCGGATACGGATTAATGAAAGAATATGAAGCTGAAAAGTATTATAGAGACCAAAAATTATTAGAAATCGGCGAAGGTACATCAGAAATTCAAAGACTTATAATTTCTCGTGAAATTGGTTGTTATACTTTCTAATTGGTTAAGAATAAATTTATTTTGATGAGCAAGGGGTTATACTTTCTTGCTCTTTTTTTGTTCTTAGACAACAGGTCAATACCCCTTGCTTAAAATTCATTTCTTTATTGTAGAGACGACCGGCGGGTCGTCTCTACAATTATAAACAAAATAAATGTTTACTCTTAATCGTGGGGTAAACCCTACGGTTGATAATAGTAAAAGAGCAAAGGGTTGCAACCCCTTGTTCAAAATTCTATCTATTCACTAACAATCTATGGCTGACGCTACCAGTTTGAGTTTGGATTTGTATTGTGTATGTGCCTATTGGGATAGTACTCACATCAATTTCTGTCTTGTTGGTGTAATTTGGGATAGTCATAATCTCATTACCCAAAATATCATATATACTCAAATCTGCAACTAATACTAAGCCATCACCACCACCCAAATCTACTGAAATCTTATCTGATGATGGGTTGGGGAAGATGAGAAAGTCTGGGTTTAAAACCACTTCATTTTCTACAGAAGTAGGATTAAAGTAGGAGTAGTAGTAAGATTACAAATTTGTGCTTGTAATTATATTAAACTTAAATATAAATTTATTTTTTGAATATTTAATATTATTATATATTTCTATTTCATCACCAAATTCTGATAAGAATTCGGCTTTATTTAATTTTATCATTTGTTTAATTCTCCACATGCCTATACCATCACCATTTTTTGAAAATTCTGTTGCAATTATACCAGAATATCCCTCATTAAATATTTTTTCTTGTTCATAAGTTATAAAGACGAGATTTTTATATAACGCAAAGCCAAATAAAGAGTCATACATTACTAAATTATTGACGGAGGCAATTGAATCACTTACAACTATTTTTTCAAAAGATTTACCACCATCAACACTTTTTTGAATTATAAATCTATCAAAATAAGTAATGTATATATGATTTGAATCAGGCATAGAAATATCTGAAATATCTCCAGCTGTAGGTTCGGTATCTTCAAATGTCGTTTTTGATTTATAAATTAATTGCCATTTTAACCCACTATCATAAGATTTATAAACATTAAAAAAATTTGTATTATTTACAATAAATGTGCAATTATTATCAAAACAAATTAATTTTAAGCTAATACCACCTTGATTATCTTTTCCAAATAATCCTATATGATTCCAATCAGTGCTGAATGCACTGATTGGAATTAATAAGATTGCAATTATAATTATTAATTTCTTCATATTATTTATTCTTTAGTTTTTATAAATTTATTTGATTGAATTTTTACGACATCAACTATAATTTCATATACGTACGTATTTGATTTTAAATTAGAAATATCAATTGATATTAGATTATTTATTAAATATTTTTTTATTAATAGTGCTCAGTTCAATATGACATATTGAACTGAATACGTGTATT